>JAIQFW010000016.1 GCA_020073105.1 Terriglobia bacterium | reverse complement strand
CCGGAGTCTGGTGCGGGAACTCGACCTCGGCAACCAGCGATCGACGATCGTCGATCGCTGGTTGCCGGACGAGTCTTCCCAACCGAAACTGTAAAGGATGTCCCGGGACACTCTGTAAACCATGTCGTGGGACTGGACATACAGTTTGTCCCGGGACATCCTTTACAGTTTTTTGCTTATACTTCGGACTTGGGGAGCCAGCGCGCGACCGCGGTTGCGCGCTGGTTTCCCAAGTCCAGTTCCCGGATCACGGTGCGGCAGTAATACACCAGCACCCGTTCTCCGACCTGCTCTAATTGCACCCATTCTCCGCGCAACGCGACGCTGATCGGCCAGTTCCTTCCCTTCACGGTTAGGGGGCTGGCCCACCCTTTGGGTTCTTTCCGAGCGAATCACCCCACTGAGGCTGCCCCACCCTTCGCGGTGTTCGAAGGGTGGGAATCACAAATGTGTCGACCACGCTGTTTCAATTCTCCCGATATCCATGAGCAGCATCCGAAATCCCCACCCTTTGGAAACCGCAAAGGGTGGGGCATCCTCACTTGTGTGGTATTTACAAGCTGAAGGGAGGGCCAGCCCCCTCTTACCTTCCCTGCACTCGTTCAGGGTGCTTGATCAGGTGCACAGCCAGGAACACACCGAGAAGCGCATCGAATGCCAAACAAAAACCCGGCCACCATTGCGGCACACCGGGGTTGTCGATGAAGAAGCGATGGACGAAGTCAAAAACACCGTGCCCCGCAAGAGCAGCGACCACGAACCAGGTGTTTCTTCTGAAGCCGAGGACGGCAACCAGCAAGAAGCCGCCTGCAACCACGATTTCAATGATCGTGGTGCGCCCCGAAGCTCCCATCGCAGCGAACAATACATAGTAGGAAGCGACAACAATCAGCACGGTGGGATAAAAGGCACGCTCGCGGTCCAAGCCAACTGCGGCCGCAAAAACAAACACACCCAAAGACAGCATCGAGCCGATCAAATATTCCATTGCTGCTCTCCCCAGGATAAGCCCAGACGGAAGTTCTCCTGTAACTAGAAGCCATCTCATAAATAGGATGTCATGCCGAGCGAAGCGAGGCATCCCTACCACCACTGCGATCATAGCGGGAATAGGGATTCCTCGCTTCGCTCGGATTGACAACTTTCGGATTTATGAGATGGCTTCTAGTTCGAATCGCAACCCAGAGAGAACCGCAGGGCCGCACACACTTCATTCATCCGTGCGGCACTAAGCTGGGCCACGCGTCTTCCTAACCGCTGTTGAGATACCGTCACCGCGTTGTGCAAGTTTACGGCACAAGGGGACTTCATGCCGTCTTCCTCGTGCAGAACGACTTCCGATGGCACACCGCGAATGGTAGAAGTGATAGGCGCAACCGTGACCGTGGATAAATAGGCGATGGCGCTGTTGCGCGTGAGCACGAGGGCCGGTCGTTTCTTGTCGGGCGCGGCAAACTGGTAGAGCCGAACTTCACCTCTGGCTATCTGGCCTCGGGCTATTCTTCCGGCCACGTGACCTCCGATTCCCAACTCCGCGCTTCCGCGTCGGCTTGCGGCTGTCGCGAGTAGCCCTCGCGGTCGCGCTCTTCACTGGCTCGCAGTTCCAACCGACGGAGATGTTCCCGCAGGGCGTCGCGCACCAGAGCGGACCGGTTTCGCCTAGTGCGCTTCGCGGCTTGGTCGGCGGCGTGTAACAGCTTTTTATCCAGCACGATTTGAACGATTTGCATATGTGGAATCTACTCCACAGTATACTCCACATGTCAACATTTCAAAATCGAAATCTACAGAGGTTGTAAGGTGCCCGTCCCACCCTCTGAAAATCGCCGGGTGCCCCATGTCTCGCCGCTTTTGCGAGACATGGGACCTGGCCTGCTATCTGCAGACTGTGTAGGGCCCCGCTGCCGGATTTCCGATCTTCATCTGCAAGATGTCGGTCGCGTTAATGCGGACCAATCCCGGTTCTCCGTAGAAGTAAGAACGAAAGCTGCTCCAGCGCCACTGCTCCGGGGACTCCACCAGTCCGCGGGTCACCGGGTTACGGTGTATGTAACGTAGCTTCTCGATGCGCTTGCGCTCCGTCCAGACGTTGAAGTCATAGAAACGTGGTTGCCAGATGTGGTGGGGGGCGCCGCTGGTAACAACTGGATGTGATGAAGTGCAGATCGCCTGCACCGTAGTAGCGCTTGAGGTCGGTAGGCACGGGAGCAAGGTAATTCCAGACGGGAAAACGGGTCTGTGACTGGCGAACAGCGTATTCCTGGATCGGCAGTGGACGGGGAAGAGTCCCACGTCTCGCAAAAGCGGCGAGACGTGGGGCACCCGCTGGAGAAAACCACCCTTTTTCTTCCCAAAACGGGAAATTTCCGCTCTCTTGCCCCTCTCCGCCAGCTTCCCAAAAATTCTTGTCAAGCCCTGTGACTTGAACTTTTCTCCATACCTTGCTGATTCGCTTCCAGAAACAACTTCGCCAATCGTGTCCAACTTTCGGTTTGCTATTCTGAATATATAGGGAGTCTTCCAAGCGCGGCATGGGCCGCACTCTCTTTTTTGTCTCTCGGCGATCCGCGTTCCCAAACACACAGACAAACCTCAGGGTTTACAGGCCCTCTTCTCTCATGAAAAAGGAATCTGACATTCCAGTCTCACGGGCTGGAAAAACACTCCGGCGGCAGAACGCGCCTCCCCGTAAACGACAGGGCGAAGTTGCCGAACTCGCCTTCATGCACAAGGCCGCGAAATTAGGCTTCGGCGTCACCAAGCCCTATGGCGACAGCGAGCGCTACGACTTCATCCTTGATTCCGGGCGCCGCCTGTGGCGTGTCCAGGTCAAGTCCACACAGGCCATGTTCGGCAACGCCTATTGCCTGAACACCCACCACTCCGTGGCACGCCACAAGAAGAAGACGTACAGCTCGGAGCAAGTTGATTTCCTGGTTGCCTATGTCGTGCCCCGGGATGTGTGGTATGTCATCCCGGTTCATGCCGTGGGCTCGCACCTGGCGATCCGCTTGTTCCCTCATCGCACCCCGAAGCGAGGAGGACAGTTTGAGCGCTACCGCGAAGCCTGGTGTCTCATGGCCTGCCAGCGCGACGGCAAGCCCAGAGAACAGATTGTTGTGGAGCGGCGATGTGCATTGCTGGTGGCGGGCAGTGAGTGTCCGGATCCCCGTCCGGAACACGCCAGTTCCCATGTCTCGCAAAAGCGGCGAGACATGGGCCACCCCAGGATGCGCGAGGGTCGAGTCCTTCAGGGGCTAAAGCCCGTACTCATGAAAGAACCCCTATCGCAGCGTTGAAACGCTGCGCCACCCAAGGCCAACGAAGGGCAGGGGTCCCGTGAACTAGTCCAGTTAGCTACTGAGAAAAGCAGATGCCTCGGCGGCTGAAGCCGCGCTCGGAATGACAAGAGGGAAGCTACGCCACGGCGGCGCGAGAAACTTCTTTCGTGGAGGGCTTGCGAATCTCGGCAGGCTCGGCGAGGACCGCCCGTAGGTTCTTGCCGGCGAGCGCAGCGCGAATCTCTGCCACAGCGTCCAGACTCTGGCGGAACTTGGCTTGGGTCACATTGCGCAACATGGCAACCAGCGCGGACTCGCGCACGCCACCCAGGAGGTCTTCGGCGCGCTGCGTGAGTTTGAGCCAGTCATGCCAGTCGCCGATCACGTCCTGCATGTGTTTCAGTTCTTCAATGACCCGCTTGGCAGCGGGATCTTCGTCGGCAAGCTCTGCAATGTACCGCGCGCGCTTGCCGATGATCCGATACTGATGCAGGGTCTTCTCGGTGAGCGGAGTATGGTCACGCCCCAGTTGCCCGAGCTTGTTCAAAGTGAGCGCCAGCGGCTCTGTGTCTTTTGGCACCGCAATCCCGTTGGCAGCACGCTTCAGCCGCTTGCGGATTTCCAGGGCTGTCTCGCGATTGAAAGCTTTGGCCAACTTGCTTTCGCGTTGGGCCCGCTCGGCGACCAACCTGTCCAGGAACTGTGCCTTGTGGCCATTGCCCCCAGGGATTTTCAGGCTGCGCAGGGCCACGATCTGCACGTCCAGATCACGCACCCGCCCGGCTTTCTTGCGCAGACGTGCCAAGAGCCCGAGAAGTTTCTCGTCATTGCGGCTGAGTTCAAGGACGACATCAGTGAGCACGGCTTCCACCCGGCGGCTGTTTGTGCGGAACTTGTGGATGCTGTCGGGCACCGGCTTTCTGGCAAGCTTGGTCAACTCGCGGGCCAATCTTTGAAAGGCCAAGCGGCTGCGCTTTTCGTCAAAGGGCATACAGGTACGCTGAGCGAACAAGAAATTACTAGGGAACCCGGTGAAATGCAACCTACAACTTCCAGGCGTGACCGCTTGCCGGGGAACGGGTATTTTAACACTCCTGTAACACGTTTCTGCTAGGCTCGGGGCGATGGCCAATCAAGCTTTGGGAGCGCCTCGCTTGCCTGGACCGCAACCCGTTGCAAAACAAGAGGTTGTTACCGGCACGAGAGCGGAATCCGATCCCTTGATCAGGGCGGGGAGCAGCCAAGTTGCCGACCGGGTTTTCTACCTGGCGATGCTGGCCTGCGGCTTGAGCATCCTGGCGCTGGTAGGCCTGATCTTTTACGAACTGGTCACCAAGTCTGCTCTCTCCTGGCATGCCTTTGGCTGGAAGTTTTTCTTCCAGAGTGATTGGGATCCCGTCAACGAGCAATTCGGGGCGTGGCCGTTTGTGTACGGGACCGTCGTATCCTCCATCCTGGCACTCATTCTTGCCGTTCCTCTTGCCGTGGGCGTGGCCACCTTCATCACCGAGATGTGCCCGCGCCGCCTCAAAGGAATTTTGGCCTTTACTACCGAGTTGCTGGCCGCGATTCCCAGCGTGATTTACGGACTGTGGGCGATTTTCGTGTTGGTGCCGCTGTTGCGCATGTATGTCGAACCGTTTCTCGCGCGATATTTTGGCTGGACCGGACTCTTTGAAGGCACCCCTTACGGCATCGGGATGTTGGCGGCAGGGATCATTCTGGCGATCATGGTGGTGCCGATCATTTCCTCGATCACGCGCGAGGTCATGACCGCGGTGCCGCAACAACAGAGGGAAGCGGTGCTCGCGCTGGGGGCCACCCGCTGGGAAATGATCAGGACCGGAGTTCTGAGAAATGCGCGGGCCGGAATTCTGGGAGCCATCATTTTGGGGCTGGGCCGAGCTTTGGGAGAAACGATGGCGGTGACGATGGTCATCGGCAATCGCGCCGAGATTGCGCGTTCGTTGTTTGCTCCCGGCTACACCATGGCCAGCGTGATTGCCAACGAGTTCAGCGAAGCCACCGGCGATGTCTATCTGAGCGCTCTGGTCGAAGTCGGGTTGGCACTTTTTCTGGTGACCATCATTGTGAACATTCTGGCGCAGATTCTGGTGTGGTCAGTGACGCGCGGAATGCCGGCGAGGAGCCATGTCTGATTTGCGGGGAGTTCCGGACGACTTTGCGGCGGCGCCGATCAGCCTGTGGCGGCGCGGCATCAATGCGCTGGTGACCTTCGCGGCTGGGGCGGCGGTGTTTCTGGTTCTGCTGCCATTGGGAGCGATCTTTGCTTACCTCGTCTACAAAGGTTTCGGGTCCATTAATTGGGCCTTTCTCACGCAGACACCCAAGCCCGTGGGAGAAGCGGGCGGCGGAATGGCCAACGCCATCGCGGGCACGGCTTACATCCTGCTGATCGCGAGCAGCATAGGAGTCCCGCTAGGAATTGGCGCCGGCATTTATCTTGCCGAGTACGGCAGAAACCGCCTGGGCAATCTCATCCGGTTTACCGCCGACGTGCTGAACGGAGTACCATCCATCGTGGTGGGCATTGTGGCCTACGGGATTGTGGTGCTTGCGCAGGGACATTTTTCCGCGCTTGCGGGCGGCGTGGCGCTGGCGATCATGATGGTACCGACGATCACGCGCACCACAGAAGAGATGCTCCTGCTGGTGCCCAACGCGGTAAGGGAAGCGGCCTTCGGCTTGGGAGTTTCCCGCTGGCGCACCACGCTTTCGATCACGCTGCGCACTGCCACTTCGGGTGTCATCACCGGTGTGATGCTGGCGTTCGCGCGGGTCGCGGGAGAAACGGCCCCGCTCTTGTTCACCGCATTCGGCAATCAGTACTGGAACTGGAAGATGAATCAGCCGACCGCGGCGTTATCGCTGCAGGTCTTTACCTATGCGATCTCGCCGTTTGATGAGTGGCACCGCCAGGCCTGGGCGGGAGCGCTGATCCTGATTGTGCTGATCGTCGTGGCGGTAAGTGCGGTCCGCATCGCTGCCAGCCGGGGAATGATGAAGGGGGCGAACTGATCTATGGGAGTTGGCATCAAGGTCGAACACCTGAACGCCTGGTTTGGTGGGACCCAAGCCCTGCACGACATCTGCATGGACGTACCCGCCAACCACGCGACGGCTGTGATCGGTCCCTCGGGGTGCGGAAAGTCCACGTTCGTACGCTGCCTGAATCGCATGCATGAAACCATCCCCGATGCCCGGGCCTCTGGCAAGGTGCGGATGGGCGAATTGGATGTATACAACGGAACCGCTGCAGTGCAGATTCGCCGCCGTATCGGGATGGTGTTCCAGAAGCCGAACCCGTTTCCCACCATGTCGATCTATGACAACGTGGCGGCGGGCCTGAAGCTGAACGGTTTCCGCGACCGCCGGCGTCTGGATGAGATTGTGGAGCGGTCGTTGAAGCTCTCTGCCTTGTGGGATGAGGTCAAGGACACGCTGCGGAAGAAATCCGGCGCCAGCCTGTCCGGCGGGCAGCAGCAGCGGCTGTGCATCGCGCGGGCGCTGGCGGTCGAACCGCAAGTGCTGCTGATGGACGAACCCTGCTCGGCGCTGGACCCGATCTCCACCGGCAAGATCGAGGAACTCATTTTCCAGCTCAAGGAAAGGTTCACCATCGTCATTGTGACCCATAATATGCAGCAGGCCTCCCGGGTGGCGGAATTCACGGGATTCTTTCTGCTGGGCAAGTTGATTGAGTTCGACAAGACCGAGAAGATTTTCACCACCCCGTCCGACAAACGTACGGAGGACTACATTACAGGCAGGTTTGGATAATGCGCACCCGCTTTCAGCAGGGACTGGACGAACTTCGGGCACGGCTGCTCCGCATGGGCGGGCTGGCCGAGCAGGCGGTCGATCGCGCCTGTCAGGCCTACATTGACCGCGACCTGGCGCGCTGCCACGCGGTGCTGGAGAACGAGTCCCAGATCAACGTCACGGAACGCGAAATCGACGAACTGGCGTTTGATCTGCTGGCCATGCAACAGCCCATGGCCACGGACTTGCGATTCATCCTGGCAGTCACGAAAATTAACTCCGACCTGGAACGGGTCGGCGACCAGGCGGTCAACATCGCGGAACGCGTGATGGATATGGTGGAACTGCCCAAAGCCGAGCTTCCGGTGGACATCGCGCGCATGGCCGCGGCGGTGTCTGCCATGGTGCGGCGCGCCCTCGAATCCTTCATCGAAGGCAAAGCGGAGCTGGCCCAGGCGGTGCTCGAAATGGACAATGTGGTGGACCGCATGCGCGACGATGCTTTCATCACCCTGGTCAAGACCATGAATGAGCGCCCCGCCGTGACCCAGCAGGCGCTGGATGCGCTGCTCATCGCCCGCAATCTGGAACGGGTGGCTGACCATGCCACCAACATCGCGGAAGATGTGATCTTCTGGGTGCGCGGGGCGGACGTGCGGCACAACGTGGCGCTAGAAACGCCGGTGGATCAGGCGATTACCGATACTCATTGAAGTTGTTATGTGATGTGTGTTTCGGCCGGTCACGTGAGCGTGACCGGCTTTCCATTTTGTGTGGACCAGATGGTCGGCGGCATCCAGCTGAAGCCCTCCAGCGGAACATTGGCCTGACGGGCGAGACGCCCGTCCTCCATCGCGTTCCCCGTCTCCGATGATAGGCTAGGGTTTCACCGTCTCGGGAGGGAACTCTTGGGGAAGTCTGCGTCGCTTTTTCTCTTGTTCCTCGCTGTGGTGGCGCTGGGCCTGCTCTTCGCGCAAAGCCAGGTGCAATTGCGCCATGTCCTGCTGCCAACCAGCAAGCACCTGATCGGTTCCATGCCCGGCAAGCTGGGAACGCTCAACGGCTTCACTCCGACCATCGCGCTCAGCCCCGACCAGCACTACGCTGCGTTCTTGAACGATGGTTACGGAACCCAGCAGAACCACGCCCACCAGTCGATCGCGATCCTCGACTTGAGCACCAACCAGCTCAGCGATTTGCCTGAGGAGCGTCTCTCTGACGAAGCCCATCAGAGCTACTTCATTGGGCTGGCCTTCAGCTCGGACGGCAGTCATCTCTATGCTTCGATGGGTTCGCTCACCGATCCCGGGGGTGAGAAAAAAGGGAACACGGGGAATGGCATCGCTGTGTACGTCTTCCAGCAAGGGAAAGTCGCGTGGGAGCGGTTCCTCAAGATTCCTTCGCAGAGGATTGGGGAGGGGAAGAAGGTCGCGTACGGCGTCCGCAAGACGGCGGCGGGCACCGCGCCCCCGTATCCGGCAGGATTGGCAGCGATCGCCGAAAAAGGAAAGCCCGACAAGTTGCTGGTCGCCAATAATTATTCCGACAATGTGGTGCTGCTGGATTCGGCGGATGGCAGCATCCTGAAAACTTTCGATCTCAGCCAGCATCCGATGATTCCGTCGGAGTATCCCTACACCGTGGTGGCAACCCGCGATGGCCGCCGCGCCTGGGTCAGCTTGTGGAATGCGTCGAGCGTGGCAGAACTGGACTTAAGAAGCGGGAGAGTGGTCCGCTTGATCGCGGTCATGAAACCAGCGGATCCGACCGCGCCTGGCTCGCACCCCACAGCGCTGCTGCTCAGTCCTGATGAGAAGCTGCTCTATGTGGCACTGTCGAACGCGGACCGGGTTCTGGTGTTGTCCACGTCGGATGGTCGGCAAGTGGGCAACCTGGGCACGACGCTAGCGGGGCAGAAGGGCGGCGGAAGCTATCCGAGCGCGTTGGCGTTGTCGGCGGACGGTTCACGGCTGTTCGTGGCCGACGCTTCGCTGAATGCCGTAGCGGTGTTTGCGGTTTCGCAGATCGGCCGGCGGCCGCTGACCATTCTTCCGGTGGAGCAGGCGCTGGGTTTCATTCCGACGGACTGGTATCCGACTGCCCTGGCCACCACCGGCGACGATCTGCTGATCGCCACTTCCAAGGGGGAAGGCGTGGGCCCCAACACGGGCGCCGGGGGAACGAATTGGGAGCGCCGCCACCACGAGCATCCCTACATTCCGACTCTGCTGTACGGTTCGGTCGCTCGTCTGAATTTCCGCTCTATCGAAAACGACTTGCCCGAACTGACCGAGCGGGTGAAGCGAAGCAATCTGTTCGACGGTGACCCCGGCAGCATCCAGTTCGCGCAGGGCTCGAACCCGATCCGCCACGTGATCTACATCATCAAGGAGAACCGCACTTACGATCAGGTTTTGGGCGATTTGAAAGTCGGGAATGGAGACCCGTCGCTGACGATGTACGGCGCCGACGTCACGCCCAATGAGCACAAGCTGGCGCTGCAGTTCGGTGTGCTCGACAATTTTTACGACAGCGGAGAAGTTTCGGGTGACGGGCATGACTGGTCCATGGCCGCGATCACCAGCGATTACAACGAGAAGACCTGGCAGATTGCATACCGCGGTAAAGAGCGTACCTACGACTACCAGGGGAACGTGGCGGATGAGTTCACGCCGGAGCAGGGTATACCCAACGTGGATACTCCTGCCACCGGCTATATCTGGGACAACGTGGCGAGCCACGGTTTGACCTATCGCGACTATGGCGAGTTCGTTACAACGATTTGGTGCGAGCCGGGAGACGGGAAATCGCCCAAAGAAAACCCACTCACGGGCGAGTGTGCGCGGGCGGAGGTCCACAAGGGCGAGGCGTTACCCGCGAACGTCGGCCAGCCGCATGGTTCCGCCAGTATGTGGCCGTGGGAGGTTCCCGTGATAAAGACGGACAAGGCGGCTATGGCGGTTCTGCGTGACCACTTCGATCCCAACTTTCCCGACTTCAACACCGCGTATCCCGATCAGCTTCGCGCCGACGAGTTCCTCAACGAGTTCGAGGGCTTCGTGCAGGCCCGCAAGGAGCACAAAGGAACCGAGCTGCCGGCGTTCGTCCTGTTGTACTTGCCGGACGACCACACCCACGGAACGTCCCCGGGTGCGCCGCGCCCGGCTGCGTCGGTCGCAGACAACGATCTGGCGGTGGGGCGCATAGTGGAGGCGGTTTCGCACAGTCCTTACTGGGAGGACACCGCTATCCTTATTCTCGAGGACGACGCTCAGGATGGGGCTGACCACGTGGATGCGCACCGCTCCATCGCTTTCGTCATCAGCAAGTATTCGCCGGGATCGGCAGAGCACCCATTTGTTGAGCATCGCTTCTACACCACGGTGAACATGATCCATACCATGGAATCGCTGTTGGGTCTTCCGCCCATGAATCAGAACGACGCTTACGCGCCGGTGATGGCGCCACTATTCTCGGGGAAGGGAGACCAGCCGGCATTTACCGCCGACTTGACGAACCGCGACAACGGCCTGATCTACCAGACGAACCCGCCCCGAGGGCAGGGGGCGAAGGAGTCAGCGGAGATGGACTTTTCCCGTCCGGATGCGGTGAACACGGCCGTGCTTAACGCGATTCTGTGGCGGGACCGCAAGGGGAATGCGTCGATGCCGGCGGCCAAGCATGAGGTGATTGAGCCGAAGCTAAGATCGGGCGATGGCGATCGTGATTGAGGAGAGCATGGTGAGTCAAGTCCATTGAGACCCTGAACAGATAGTGCCTCAGGGGCTGAAGCCCACCCTCATTTGAGATCCTTATTGCAGGGCCAAAGGCCTGCTCCACCTAAGCTCAGAACCCACACCTAGCGCATGGCGCTGGTACCGGCCTCAACATCGGCAAACGAAAATGCGGTCGACACGTTGGGAGACTCCTTGCCCGCCACTTCCACATAGGGATACACAAAGTAGTTCAGTGGCTTTCCATCTTGCTTCGGGCTCAACACAACATCGCGCCCCATGGTGAACTGGACACGATTGGCGTCATGAGCGCCAAAAAAGTAATCCTTCTTTTCCTGGTGTTTCCACGCCTCGGAGATATCCACCGGGACCCATCCGTGTTGCGGCTCGAAGAACTCGGCCCAGCAGTGGTATCCGGCAATCTCTGACGAGTGTTTGTCCGGAGGCAATGGAAAGCCGATCTCAAAACGTGCGGGAATCCCCTGGGAGCGGGCCATCGCGATAAACAATGAATGGAAGTCGGTGCAGTTACCCTTCTTGGCATCGCAGGCGTACAGCACGTCGCCGCGGCCCCAACCGGTGCCGGTTTTGTCGTAACGCATGGTGGTGAAAACGTAGTCGTAGATAGCGCGGGCTTTGTCGAGAGGGTCGTTCTTGTCCGAAACAACCTTGGCGGCCAGTTCGGCGGGCAACCCCGTCACCGGGACAAGAACATCGGGTGCGAGATATTGCCTTCGTTCCTTGTCGGTCAGGGATACGTCTGCGAGATGGGGTGAATAGATGCCCAGGGTCAGATGCTCGCGGCGCAGAACGTCGTACACGATTTCAAAGTGCAGCTCAGATTGTTTGGCTTTCGAGGTTTCGGCGTAGTACATCTCGTTCCCGAACCTGGATTCGCGGGTCTTCTTCAGGGGCAGATCGCCAGTGGCGGAGAGCACCTTGACCTCCTGGGAACCGTCGGAGTGGGCCATGGGAATCCAGACGCGAATACGCTGGCCGGCGGAAACATTGACG
The DNA here is from genome assembly GCA_020073105.1 of Terriglobia bacterium. Lineage (GTDB taxonomy): Bacteria > Acidobacteriota > Terriglobia > Terriglobales > Acidobacteriaceae > JAIQFW01. Next base: position 24,535 of record JAIQFW010000016.1, on the reverse strand, counting down.
GTGAACCCGTAATGAAAAACAAAGTGACGGGTGGCCTGGGCTGAAGCTGAGACAGTGAAACCGATGAGCAACAAAGCTACAACGTGCAGGATTGTTGGACGCATGAATGCGCTTCCTCCAAAGAGATTGAGAGCTGAACGGTGTTCCTGAAAACGACACACGGGCGTTTAGGAGGGGCGTGGTCAAGTGAATCCGCGTCTTGGGAGCCGCATTGAGGCGATCTCGAACTTCAAGGAATAAGAGAGTCTAATCGAAGGTGCCGGGTGTTTGCACGGGGGTGCCTGGGCTGCGTTGCCAGCCGCCGCCCTTGGTGATAACCTCGACTTGTCTGCAGCCGAGCGGGAGTAGTTCAGCGGTAGAACGCCAGCTTCCCAAGCTGGATGTCACGGGTTCGATCCCCGTCTCCCGCTCCATTTTCATACTTTCTGGAAGTCCAACTCCTATCCCACCAGGTTGCACTTCAATACTTCCTCTATAGTCACGACGTCGACCAACCCGCTGCAGCCGTACATGGCCGGTAAGATCTGGTTGGCGGGATGAATGCGTCGCAGTTGAGCGACTATTTCCGTACCTGTCCGGTAGGCCGGGAGATACATTCGGCCGAGAAGAGGGTGCCTGCCCCAGGAGCCTGAAAGCTTGTCGGCGCGTTCTTCGGTCACCAGGAAATCGCGGCGAAGAATGGCGGCCACTTCTTCGCGTGGCATGCCTTCACCCCAAGTCAGATACGACGACTGGTTCTTGGCATCATCCTGTAAGAGCGCGAGCAGAACACCGATCTGCAAATCCTCGTCGGGCAGCTGCTCGACCTCGGCTACCCCGTGGGCGATCAGAATGGCATTGTTGGCAATGCCTTCGAAGAGGGTGGCGGAACGGGTGTTCATGGTCAGCACGGTCGCTTCAAAACCTGCCTTGCCGCGAACATAAAGGTCCTGCAGGTATGCGAACGTGGTCACGTGCCCGGGCACGACTTCGTGGCTGACCAGTTGTTCAAACTCAGGAACGGACATCTGCAACGAAGCGTTGATCTCATAGGTGGCCTCATATCTCGGAGTGCCGTCCGGCTTCCGGGAACGGCCTATGTAGTTCATGGAGCCGGAGAACCAGGCATCCTTGATTGGGAGGAATTCAATATTTGCACGAGGTACTCGAGCCAGTTCGTCCGGAAGGTATGGTAAGAGGTTTGCCCGGCTGAGTTCGTCGAAGTGGGCAATGACGGCGGCGCCAAGGGCCCGGACGGAGGCCATGGGGACCAATCGGTCGCGACGCCAGGCGTCCACCGCACCCAAAATGCCTGCTGTGCCAGGTGATTGATAACCGGCACGGTCGAGCAACTCGGCCACGCGTTGCCGCTTGCCTTCAGGCTGTGACGGTTCCGGTGCACGGCCCGTCGCGGCTTTCACGCACCGCTCGTATGGCACCGGATCGCCTTTCCCAAGGACCTCCATTGCGAGGTCCCACATCGTTTCCAGACTGAGCGACAGGCCAAGGAGGTACGGGGCACGCATACCCGCCATGTTACGAGCCTCATGGCGGATGCCGGCGATCGCTCCCGGAAGGTCGACCCGGCGCAGATAGTCCTCCACCGCTGGACGGTTGACGTTCTTGCCTGCAACCCCACCGCTTTCTCGCACAAGCGCCGCCGCTGGATCGGTGTACGCGGCAGGAAGGGGTTCGTCCGAAAACCACGAGTCCGCGATGAACCGTCCCGTGCCTGAGGGACACATGACGTCGCCGCCCCAAAGCGTGTCAATACCCAGCACTGCGTCTGCAACGAATCGTCCTACCCGGTCCATAGAACCTCCTTCATTTACTTCTCTTCGACGACTTCTGGTCTTACAGAACCAAACCAAACATACAGGCAAAGGCCAACAAACAACAGCGCGGAGACGACTTGCGACACCGCATCGTTGGAGTAGAAAGGCGTCTTGATTAGATCTTCGCGATATCCGGGAATCAGACGCAGGGCAGCGCCGAGGACGCCGCCAAGCGCGCCACCCGCCATCAGCCCTGACGCGATGATTACGCCACGCTCACGGATAGTCCGGCCGTGTTCGCCACCAGTTTTCTCGGAGCGTTTGTTCAAGTAGTGGGAAAGGAAGCCACCGACCAGGGCCGGGGTGTTCAGTTCGAGCGGGAGGTACATTCCCAGGGCGAAGATCAGCGAAGGCTGCCCCAGCATCTCCATAATCAACGCAACCATGGCACCGGCGCCGAACAGCAAATAGGCAATGGGTTGGTGGCTCATGAAACCCTCCACCAGCGCCTTCATGATCGAGGCCTGCGGGGAGGCCAGGACTGGCCGCAAGTCTCCGGGCAAGGCCTCGCCAAACTGGAAGGTGCGCGCCAGCATGACGATCGTGAACCCGACCGCCACCGCCGCTGCGATGACACCCAGGAATTTCACTTTCTCCTGTGCCGACGGGGTAGAGCCCAGCCAGTAACCCGTCTTGAGATCGGTAATCGTCTGCCCGGATACGGACAACGCAGTGCAGACCATCGCAGCAATCGCCATTACGAAGAACATACCCGTCGTGCTCGATAGCCCGAACTTCAGCAAGACAGCACAGGAAATGATGATGGTCAGCATCGTCATCCCGGAAACCGGATTGCGGGCCGTGGTGGCGATGGCATTGGCCGCCACCGATGTAAAGAAGAAGGAGAAGACCAGCGTCAATACCAAGCCTATTCCCACCACACTCCAGGAAACCGGCAGAGTGCCCAAGAGCATCGCTACGCCGATCGCACCGATCACGACCCCGAGGAAAATGGACATCATCGGAATGTCGCGGTCGGTACGCACAGCAGTTGCCGTTTCTTTCTTACGGAAAACGCGGAGCGCGATCCCAAACGAACTGGCCACAATCCGCAATGACTTTACGATGCCAAATATGCCTGCGGTGGCGATGGCACCGACGCCGACAAATCGCACGTAACTGCGGTAAATCTGCACCGCGGTCATGCTCGAAATCGGAATCGTGGCCGGATACACGGCACTGTCAAAGTGGCTGCCGATGAACCATATCAAAGGTACGAGGACGAAATTTGAGAGCACGCCGCCGGCGCACAGGATCATGGAACTGCGCAGACCCATCACGTAGCCCAGACCGAGGATGAAGCCGATGGCGTCAAAGCTGAACGCCATCCGGGCACGCTCGGAGAGAGTGCGGAACACGGGCACGAAGCGGAAGTCGATGAATTCTTTCCAAACCTGAAATGTCGTAACGAACAGGTCGTAAACGCCCGCAATCGCGGTGGCCTGCAGAAGCAGCTTGGCTTGTGACCCGCCTTTCTCGCCAGTGACCAGGACTTCGGCGATGGCGGTGGCTTCCGGGTAGGGAAGCTGGCCATGCATGTCCCGCACAAAATAGCGCCGCAAGGGAATCAGGAACAGGACGCCGAGACATCCGCCGGCAAGGCAGATAAAGATCGTCTGTACCGGATGCGGGTCGAGCTTCAGGATGTACAACGCCGGAAGGGTGAAGACCGCCCCGGCAACCACGGGACCGGCAACCCCTCCGATTCCGGTGATGATCACGTTCTCCAGCAAGCTGGACCGCCGGCGGTAGAGACGCGCGAGGCCGATGGCAAGGATCGAAATCGGAATGGCTGACTCCATCACCTGCCCGACCTTCAGTCCTGAATAGGCTGCGGCGACCGTAAAGATGATGCAGAGGAAGATGCCCCAGCCGACGGACCGCGTGGTGAGTTCTGGTAACCTCAGGTCTGCCGCCACAATCGGCGGGTAGGATTCGCCCGGCTTTAGTGGTTCATACGCATTTTCGGGGAGAGACTTGGTTTCGACTTCAGGCATTGGAGAGTGCTCCTCCTGGCCGGGCGAGAGACTCCAACCGTCCTCAACGCCCGGATGGCATTTCTCCCCAGCCGAATCAAGGGGAGTGACATATTCATGGAAAGTTCATCATCCACCGTAGAATCGCAGCAAGGACGGAGATCACAGTCGTGGGTAACGGCCAACCCACACTGGCACAGAACTTTACAGTTGTTTGACGATTCTTTACCCCCGGCGCGACCGGCCTGTGGTCGAATAGACTAGGTTTTGGAATCCATCATGGTGGTTTCTTGTCTCGAGCGAGGTTCCGACTTCGCGCGCCAGGTCAGACTGCGCTGCGCAGGCCTCCGTGTCGTCGTTGCTCTGACCACCGTAGGCCTTGCGGTGTTCACGCTCACGGGCCGGGCCCAGGACGCGCCGTCATCTGTCCCCAACGTCGTGCGCCCGGTCGGCACGGTAAAAGCAATCACGAACAACGCCGTCACGCTGGCAACGGATGCCGGAGCCACCCTCAACGTCCTCATTCAGGATTCCACTCGCATGGTGCGAACCGCGCCGGGACAAAAAGACCTGCAAGGTGCGACGCCATTAGGGCTGGCAGAGTTACAAGTTGGTGACCGGATGCTGGTGCGCGGCAAGCCCAGTGACGATGGCAAGTCCGTGCTGGCGCTTTCGGTCATTGTCATCAAGCGAACCGACATTGCCGCGAAGCAGGAGCGCGAGAGGGAAGACTGGCAGAAGCGAGGTATCGGCGGGCTGGTGAAGGTGGTCGATCCCGGCAACGGAAGTGTCACGGTCACGGTTTCGGCTTTTGGCGCCAGCAAGACGGTGGACGTCCACTACTCGAAGGACACGATGATCCGCCGATACGCTCCGGACTCGGTCCGGTTTGACGACGCCAAAGCGGGAACCGTGGACCAGATCAAGCCGGGCGACCAGCTGCGGGCCCGGGGGAACCGCAGCGCAGACGGCGCCGAGCTGAGCGCGGAGGAAATCGTCTCCGGGGCCTTCCGAAACATTGCCGGAACTGTGATCTCAACCGATCCCACGAACCATTTGATTACCGTGAATGATCTCGCAACGAAAAAGCCCGCGACTTTGAAGGTCAATGACGATTCCCAGCTTCGCAGCCTTCCTCCCATGGTTGCACGGCGAATCGCCCTGCGGCTGAGAGGCGGCACGCCGCAGCCAGGTGAGAATGGGAGTGCCCATCCTGGCGCGCCAGCCGCCGAGCAGCCTGCCGAGACACGCCCAGCTGGCGGTGGTGGAGGAAGGCAGGGAGGTGCTCCAGACTTTCAGCAAATGTTGGGCCGCATGCCGGCGGTCACCCTCGGGGATTTGCAGAAGGGGAGCGCGGTCATGATCGTGGCGACGGAGGGTACTGCCGCCAGCCCGTCGACAGCAATTACGCTGCTCACTGGGGTGGAGCCGGTTCTGACAGCCTCGCCCGATAGCGGTCAGGCGGCCATGCTGTTGTCTCCGTGGAATCTGAGCGGTGCGGGTGGCGAGGCCGCGCTGGGAACGAATCCCTAAGAGATGAACTGCGGTGGCCAAGGAATCTTGATGAGATTGGGTAGAGCGTACGGTTTGAGCATTGCCGTTCTGGCCTTGCTATTGGGCAGTCCAGCGCACATTGTTGCTCAAAATGTATCCGGCACACTGAAGGGTCGAGTCACCGATCCGTCCAGTGCTGTGATCCCGCAAGCGACCATCTCGGTGACCGGAACTCAGGGCCAGGCGAAAACCGCGGTTACGGACAATCAGGGAACGTATGAGATCAAGGGGCTGGCGCCGGGAAGCTACACGGTGACGACGACGGCGAAAGGCTTTGCAACTTCCACCGAGCAAGATGTAGCGATTGCTGCGGGTCAAACGCAGGAGTTCGATATCGCGCTGGAAATTGAGGTCAAGCCGGAGAAAGTTGAGGTTGAGGACCAGAGTACGACCGTCAACACGACCGCATCGGACAACGCCAGCTCCATCGTCATCCGGGGAAAAGACCTCGAAGCCCTGCCCGACGATCCGGATGAACTGCAGCAGGACTTGGAAGCGCTCGCGGGGCCTTCGGCAGGGCCGAACGGCGGCCAGATTTACATCGATGGATTTACCGGCGGCCAGCTCCCGCCCAAATCCTCGATTCGTGAGATCCGGGTCAACCAGAATCCATTTTCGGCGGAGTACGACAAGCTCGGCTACGGGCGCATTGAGATTCTCACCAAGCCCGGGACCGATAAGTATCACGGCCAATTTTTCATTCACGGAAATGACTCTGCTTTTAACTCGCTCAATCCGTTTGTGGCCAACGTACCGCCCTACCACTCCGAGCTGTACAACGCGAGCGTGGGCGGTCCGCTGAGCAAGAAGGCATCCTTCTTCTTTACTTTCGAAGGGCGGAACATCAATGACTCCAGCGTCGTAAATGCGACCATACTGGATCCGACCTTCAATCCCGTTCCATTCACGCAGGCGGTCCCAAATCCCCGGACGCGCTTCAATCTCAGTCCGTGCATCGATTACCAGCTCAGCAAGAACAATACCCTGACCGCGCGATACCAATTCCTGCACAACAGCGAAAGCAATGAAGGAGTGGGTCGATTCTCCCTGGCGTCGCAAGCCTACGACTCGACCGATGAGGAACACACGCTGCAGATCAGCGATACCCAGGTCTTGAGCGCGACCGTAGTGAATGAGACCCGCTTCGAATACGCCCACGACAACAGCAGCCAGACGGTGCAGAGTTTCCAGCCGACCATCTCCGTCTTGGGCGCGTTTACCGGCGGCGGCAACCAGAGTGGAAATCCCAGCGATATTGAGAACCGGTACGAATTGCAGAATTACACCTCCATGGTTCGGGGGAACCATCTGGTAAAGTTTGGCGGGCGATTGCGGGCTAGCACCGATTCCAGTAGCTCGAATGCGAACTTCAACGGAGTTTTTACCTTCCCGTCCATTCTTGCCTATCAGATCACAGAGCAGGGCCTGCATGATGGACTGACCCCGGCAGAGATTCGCGCGGCTGGTGGCGGCGCCAGTCAGTTTTCCATCACGGCTGGACAGCCTCTCACCGAGGTCTCGCAGGTGGATGTCGGGCTCTACGCGCAGGATGATTGGCGGATTCGTCCCAGTCTCACTCTTAGCTACGGCCTGCGCTTCGAGACACAGAACAACATCCACGACCATGGTGATTGGGCTCCGCGGCTATCAGTGGCCTGGGGGCTGGGTCGGGGCAAGAATCCCTCACCCAAAACTGTCCTGCGGGCGGGTTTTGGAATGTTCCACGACCGTTTTGCGCAAAACCTGGTCCTGCAAGCGGAGCGACTGAACGGCACGGCGCAGCAGTTGGCTATCGTCACCGATCCGGATTTCTACCCCAACATTCCGGCCTTGACGGTTCCGGGAACGCAGGTATCACCGACGATCTATCAAATATCTCCCAACCTGCGGGCGCCGATGACGATGCAAACGGCAGTTAGCGTTGAGCACCAAATCACCCCGAAGGCGACGATGGCAGTGACCTACCTGTATGCCCGCGGAGAGCACCAGCTTTTCCTGAGAAACATCAACGCTCCGCTGCCAGGTACGTTCGATCCGGCAGATCCCACTAGCGGTGTTCGGCCCCTGGGAGGAACCAACAACATTTATCAGTACGACAGCGAAGGGATCTTCCGGCAGAACCAGCTGATTGTGAACATGCGGGTCAATGCAGGCTCGAGGTTGTCGCTGTTTGGCTATTACACCCTCAACTATGCCAACAGCAACCTGGGCACAGGCGGTGGCGGCAGTGCCAGCTTCTTGTCCAATCAGTATGACCCCATGGCCGACTACGGGCGTTCGTCATTTGACGTACGGCATCGAGTTTTTCTGGGCGGTACGTTGTCCTTTCCCTACGCGTTTCGTCTCAGTCCCTTTATGCTGGTGACCTCCGGTCAGCCGTTTAATGTCACGACCGGCCAGGACTTAAACGGGGATTCGATCTTCAATGACCGTCCAACCTTGATTTCGACTGAGACCTGTCCAACCAATGTGCATCAGGGATCATCGTTCTTGTGTACACCTTTGGGGACATTCAACCCTGCGGCCACTTCAGGGCTGATTCCCGTCAACTTTGGGACGGGGCCAACGCTGTTTACCTTGAATCTGCGCTTGAGCAAGACCTTTGGCTTCGGACGCGAAACTAAGAACAGTGGGGGCGCAGGTGGCCCAGGCGGGCCTGGCGGGCACGGCGGTCGCGGAGGAGGCCCAGGCGGGAGCCTTGGAGGACGAGGGCTCGCCGGTGGCGGTGGACCCGGGGGCGGTTTCTTTGGCATGGGAGGCACGACGGATCGGCGCTACAACTTGACCCTCGGCGTTTCGGTGAGAAACCTGCTGAACCGCGTGAATTTTGCGCCGCCGGTGGGTGATCTGAGTTCTCCGTTGTTCGGGCAGTCCAATGCTCTGGCGGGTGGGCCGTACTCGTCGGCCGGCGCCAGTCGTAGGATAGACTTGCAAGTGCTATTTTCGTTTTAGTCGGTCTGCATCCTGATAAAAACAAAGCCTCGGTTGTAGGAAAAGGAAAGCCTTGGGAAAATTCAGAATTCATGGACTGGTGGGGATTCTGGTGTGCGTGCTGGGCTTGCCTAGTTGTTCGTCCAAATCAAGCCTTACGATCACCCTTACTCCGGATACGACTCAAACGATCAATCAAGGCGAAACCCTAAACATCACCGCGACGGTCGCGAACGATTCAACCAGCGGAGGCGTGACCTGGAGCCTTTCGGGGGTCGGCAGCTTGAGCGGTGCCACCAACACCTCGGTGACCTACGTGGCGCCAAACGTCCTTTCCACCAGCACCAGCGCGACGATCACAGCAACTTCGGTGGCGAAGACCACGGTCACGGCAACCTTGACGATCGACGTCAGCGCGGTGTTGACGATTACTTCCACATCGTTGCCCATTGCTACGCTGGGACAGCCCTATATCGGAGTAATCAGCGCGGACGGCGGGACCGCACCATTCGCCTGGACGCTCACTGGGGATCTCCCGCCGGGCTTGGCGTTGTCCTCCAGCACCAGCAGCTCCATAACGATCTCGGGTACACCAACGGCTTTGGGTGCGTACCCATTCTCTATCGGGGTAACTGACTCGGCGGACGGCTCGGCGTCCAAGGACCTGAGCATCACAGTCAATCCCAAGCCGCCATTATCGGTGGCAACCAAGTCTTTGCCCGCGGGTACGGTGGGCACGCCCTACAGTTCCACGTTGCATGCGGCCAATGGAACGGCACCGTACTCCTGGAGCATCATTGCGGGCGCCCTTCCTGCGGGTTTGTCGCTGACCGCAAACAGCGGCGTGATCTCGGGAACGCCCACCACGGCTGAGGCGCCCCAGTTCACCGTCCAGGTGACTGACTCATCGTCTCCGCAACAAACTGCCACTGGCGACCTGAGCATCCTCATCAACTCCAACGTTTCGGACAATGCCAGGCTGAACGGAGACTATGCCTTCCTGGTGAGCGGCTTTGACGACACTACTCCGTTTGTGGCTGCGGGCAGTTTCGTTGCTGACGGCAATGGGAACATTACGAACGGAACCATAGACACCAACGAGCCCGGAAATTTGCAAGCCAACCTGAGCTTTACCGGGTCTTACTCGGTAGACCCGGGCGGGTTGGGAACCATGGGGCTTAGCATGTCAGGCGGGGGCACCCGCTCCTTTGCGTTCGCCCTGACGGCCAATAACAACGCGAAGATCATTGAGTTTGACGACTTAGCGGGAGACGGTACGCGCGACTCCGGCGTGCTGCTGAAGCAAGACTCCAACGCGTTTTCTGCGTCGGCAATTACCGGGAACTATGCGTTCGGCCTTCTGGGGGCTGACGCAGCCGGCGCTCGCTACGGACTGGCCGGCGCGCTCCACGCGGATGGCGCGGGAACGTTCAGCAATGGTGTGTTGGATTCCGATGATGCCGGCGTGACCGCAAATGTTGCGTTCAGCGGTACGTATTCGGTGCCGTTTAATCCTCCCAGCAGCCGGGGCACGATGACGATAAGCATTGCGGGGCAGGGTAAAACGAATTACAGCTTCTACATCGTGTCAGCGACTCAATTGCTGGTGATGGAAATCGATCAGGTTAATGCAGCGGCGAGTCCGCTGGTCAGTGGGAATATGCTGCAGCAAACCGGGTCTCATGACACGCTCAACGGCACGAGTGTGTTTGAAACGAATGCGCTCGATACATCGAGTGGGACCGTGTCCGATGGACAGGTGGGATTATTCACCACCGCCGGCGCTGGCAACCTCACCGTCAATTGGGACGAGAACTCCGGCGGAACGCCTACCACGCACACCAGCTTGCCGGGTGCGACGTACACCGTAGATGCCGCCGGGCGCGCGACGCTCAACTACAGTGTGTTGGTTAATGGGAACCCGGTTCCGATCAGCACGGTCGCCTACCTGGTGAATTCGAATGAAGGCTTCCTGGTCGGCACGGACCCGGCAGTCACCTTCGGGTTCATGAAAAACCAGCCCGGACCCGGGCAGTTCACGGCGGCCTCTTTGTCGGGGACGTATGCGGGTGGATCGGTTGCGCCGATTGTCTCCGCCGGCAACAATCAGATTGATATTGCGATTTCCAATGGTGTGGATACTCTGCAATTCACTACGGACAGCAGCAACACCACCGGACTTAGCCAGGGCCAGACGTCGAGCTGGACGTATACGATGGCTGCAACCGGTAGGGCACAGGCAACCAAAGCAGGTGCAGACGCGGTCATTTACATGGTCTCACCTACGGAATACTTTCAACTCTCCGGGGGCCAGGATCCAAACGCGATGGTGGAAGCTTTTCAGCAGTAGCGTTTGCGCCTACACCTTTGAGACCCAGGAAGTAATGAGTTCTTGCAGCCTGGCGCGGTAACTGCGGCTGCAGGAGAGTTCCTTCCCATCCTGCAAGATCACCATGTATTCGCCACGGTTGCAAGGATGCAGTTCTTTGATCTTTCCAACGTTGACAATGATCGATCGGTGGATGCGAACGAACTGACTGGGGTCGAGCCGGTTTGCGATGCGGCCTATACCCTCCCGCATTAAGTAGGACTGCTCGCCGGCTTGCAGTCTGACATAGTTGGCGGCCGCCTCGATCCAATCAATCTCATCCATGGTGAGGAGGATCACCTTGCCACCCGATTTCACCACCAGGCGCTTGTCCATGCGGGACTCGGATTTTACGCCGGCCAAAAGGCTCATCAGGCGGCGAGTTAGATGACGGTCGTGTGCTATAAGGAGTTCCTCGCGCGTCCTCTGAATTGCGGCGCGAAACCGCTGCCGGTCGAGAGGCTTCACGAGGTAGTCGAGGGCCCCGGCCTCGAATGCGCGCAGGGCATCGCGATCGTGCCGACTGGTGACAATCACGATGGGCCGCTCGGCTACGGGAATGCTGGTCAACACATGAAGACTGTTACTGTCAGGCAGCTGAGTATCGAGTAACAGCAAGTCTGGTTTCAGAGTCTGTACTGCTGTGATGGCCTGGACGCTTGCCCCACATTCCGCAACCACCTGAATTCCGGTTTCTGCCGCCAGCAGCAGACGCAACTCGGTGCGGGCAGCCGCTTCATCATCCGCGATCACCGCGCGAATCTCAGGCATCAGCATCCGGACATCAGGTATGTCACTTGCAACCTGCGGAAACCATCCCATATGCATATGGACGCAACCCAGAACCAAAAGGTTGGTCACCACTTCGTCGCAGGCCGGTACCTCCAAATGCACGTTCCGTACCGGCGACATAATCGAGATTTGACCTTTTCGATGCGACGAAAGTTCGCCGCGATGAATTTTATTATCCGCACAGATCTGCCTTCCGATTTTGGTAGCGAGATGGGCTGTAACTACGGATTCACGTAGCCTTTTGTCACGTGGCTTGTCAACTTCTCGTAAAGTTGTGTAACTGGTTCCGCTTCGTCGTCTGCCGAGGCAATTCTCATCCCGCAAGAGAGACAACCCATCCCACACGCGTGCGCAGTGCCCTCTTCGGTGCGCCGCGTGCATCGCAAAAGGCATTCGTACACCAGCGCGCAAGCACCAGTTCATGCGTTTGCTGGAATGAGAGGAGAAGTAAATGAGTGTTTCGAGGGTGAGGTCGTTGTTAACGTTTGTACTTGCCTTGTTTGTGATCACGAGCGTGTCACAAATGTTTGCCCAAACCACTACAACGGGGGACATCAGTGGTGTCGTCACCGATCCAACAGGGGCTGTGGTGGCGAATGCATCGATAGTCGCCAAGAGCCTGGATACCGGGAGCGCCCAGTCTGCCAAGAGCGGCGGCGATGGTTCCTACCACGTGGCGCTGTTACAGCCGGGAAGCTATTCGGTTACGGTCACGGCGCCGGGGTTTCAATCCGTCAGCCGCAAGACCACGGTAGCGCTGGGTTCTGATACAGCTGCCAACTTCCAACTTGCGGTGTCAAGCTCGCAGGAAACCATTGAGGTCACCGGGACCAGTGCAGCAGGTGTTGAGACCGAAGACGCCAATGTAAACACTAACTTCAACGCGGCGCAGGTCTCACTCTTGCCGAATCCCGGAAACGACATGGCCGCTGTCGCTCTGACAGCGCCGGGAGTCGTGATGAATACGGCTGGGGGCTCGACTTTTGGCGGGGGAGACTTTGAGGTCTTTGGCCTGCCTGCCACCTCCAACTTGTTCACCGTGGATGGGGCGAACAACAATGATCCGTTTTTCAACATCAACAACACCGGCGCCACCAACCTGAGTCTTGGATTAAACGACGTGCAGGAGAGCACGGTCGTGGCCAACGGCTACAGCGGTTCCTATGGAGGTCTCGCGGGAGCCAACATCAACTACGTTTCCAAGTCCGGCTCCAACCAGTATCACGGCAACGCCGAGTACTGGTGGAACGGCAGCACGCTCAATGCCAACCAGTATTTCAACAACCAGACCGGAACGCCAAAGCCGTTCGTGAACGCCAACCAGTGGGCGGGCTCGTTCGGCGGTCCAATCAAGAAGGACAGGGCGTTCTTCTTCTTTGACTACGAGGGCCTTCGCCTGGCGATTCCTTCGCCGACGACGATCAACCTGCCGACACCAGCATTCCAGGCGGCCGTCCTCAACAACTTGAACACCACCGGATTCTCAGCCTCGGTGCCGTTCTATCAACACATGTTCGATCTCTATAACGGCGTTTCTCAAGCCAACTCAGTTGCTTTGCCAGGGGGGACGGACTCAAGTGGAAACGTGATCAGCGCCCCTGGCTGCAGCAACGTTACGGACTTAGGAGCGGCATTCGCAGCCTTCGCGCCCAACGGCACGCCTTGTGCGGTGCAAGTTGTAGGCAACAACAATGCCCACACTCACGACGTCTTCTACGCGGGTCGCTATGACCAGAACATCGGAAACAACGACAAGCTGTTCGTCCGTGTGGAACACGAACACGGCCTGCAGGCCAGCTTCATCGATCCGGTAAGCCCGCTGTTCAATGCGGTCAGCGACCAGCCACAGTGGCAAAGCCAGGTGAGTGAGACCCATACATTTGGCGCGGACAAAGTGAATAACTTCAACGCCTCGTTGCTGTGGTACAGCGCGGGTTTTGCAGTGGCGAACCCCGCAGGTACTGATCCCAAGGTTGGGTTCAACGGCACCCTGTTCCTGGGAGACAATTCGCTCGCCGCCCTGGGCGGTCTGAACGTTATTTTCCCCCAAGGACGCAATATCACCCAGTACCAGTTTGTGGACGATTTCAGCTGGATCAAGGGCCGTCACAACTTCAAGGTAGGCATCAATTTCCGTCGTGACGACATCAGCGATCAGGGCCTTACCCCGTTCAGTTCTCCGGAATTGGTCGAGTTTTCGCTGGCCGACTTCGCCGCAGGGGGTGTCGGATCGCAGGGTAATGAAATTGTGCAGAACTTCCCGGTTCAGAAGGAGGTTCCGATTGCCCTCTATCAGTTGGGGTTCTATGGTGCGGATGACGTCAGGGTCACGAAAGACCTGAAGTTGACGCTCAGTCTGCGGCTGGACCATATCTCCAACCCGGTTTGCCAGACCGACTGCTTCCAGCGGTTTTCGGCGCCGTTCGACCAGCTCGACACCAACGCTCCGGTCAACCAGGCGATCAAAACCGGTTTGCACCAGGCGTTTCCTTCGGTCACCTCAATCGTCTGGCAACCCAAGGTCGGCTTCGCGTGGTCTCCGATGGGGCGTCAGAACACAGTCATTCGCGGCGGCATCGGGATGTTTGCCGATGCAATTCCCACCGGCGCTATCGACAGCTTCCTGAACAATGCTCCTCTGGTTCCGGGATTCACGAACTTCTTCGCCCCGCTTTCTCCCGACCAGCCGGGCAACCTGTTTGCTTTGTCGCAGGCGGCCAATGCCAGCTTCCAGGCCAACTTTGCCAATGGCGGCGCGGTCGCGCCGTTCAACTTCTACAACGCGACCGCAGTGAAGGTTCCGCTGTACTACAAGTGGAGCCTGGAGGTGCAGCAAAACGTGGGTTGGCATACGACGTTAAGCGCGATGTATGTTGGCAATCACGGCACGCATGAAGAAATCTCAAACGGCGCCTTGAACGCGTCGTGTTGCTTCCCGGGTCAACTGCCCGGCGGACAGACTACGTTTGCGGGTCTGCCAACGACCACGCCGGATCCACGCTTCGGCACGGTTTTCCAGCAGGCCAACGTCGCCAACTCCAACTACAACGGCATGGTCGTAACGGCCACGCACAGCATGTCCGGAGGCTTTCAGTTCCAGGCCAGTTATACCTGGAGCCACGCGCTGGACGAAATCTCCAACAACTCGCTCTCGCCCTTCGGCGTGAACGTCAACGCACAGAACGCGGACGTTATTTTCCCGCAGGATCCCAACAATCTTAAGAAATACAACTACGGGAATGCGGACTATGACATTCAGCACAACTTCACTATGAACTATGTGTGGAGCGATGCCTTCCGTCACTTGACCAGCTGGGGTCCCAACGCCCTGGTCAAGGGATGGACGTTCTCCGGAACCATCTTCCGGCATAGCGGCTTGCCGTTCACAGTGTTCAGCAATAACTACACCAATGGTCTGTCAGCTGGCTTCTACGGTTCGGGCACTCAGTATGTGTTCGCCGATGTAGTCGGTTCACCCAGCCACAGTTGCTCGGGAGACGCGGCGAAGGTGAATGGTTCGTGCTTCTCGGCAGCCAACTTCCCCGACCCGACAACCGGCTTCGGCAATCAGCGCCGCAACCAGTTCCGGGGGCCAGGGTTCTTCGACACCGACTTCTCGGTGGAGAAGGCCTTTGGAGTACCCAAGTGGGAGGGAGCTCAGTTCTCGATCGGTGCGAGGTTCTTCAATCTCTTCAACCATCCGAACTTTTTCTTCCCTATCGGCAACTCTAACAGTCCGCAATTTGGACATATCGTGGCCACGGCCAGCACTCCGACCAGCATCGTCGGGTCCGGCCTGGTCTCAGATACATCGCCACGGATGATCCAGTTCCAGGCGAAATTCCAGTTCTAGGTTTACTGGAGACGAGAGGCGGCCTCGATTTGAGGCCGCCTTATTTTTGCAATGGAGGACGGGCTCCCCCTCCCGTCGTACAAAACTCCTACCATCTTGTCATTCCGAGAACCCGAAGGCGACGAGGAATCTTGGGTTTGACAATCAACAGCAGGTCCCTCGACTTCGCTTCCGATTCGCAGAGCGAATCGGAAGGCTCCGCTCGGGATGACAAACCATACTCTGCACCCAAGGTTCACTCCCCCATTACCTTCACGATGACCCGCTTGTCACGCTGGCCGTCGAATTCGGCGTAGAAGATGCGCTGCCAGGTCCCGAGATCGAGATTTCCCGCGGTGATCGGAACGACGACTTCGTGATGAATCAGCAGCGCCTTGAGGTGCGAGTCGCCGTTGTCTTCTCCGGTCTGGTGGTGCTGATAGTTTTTGTTGAAAGGCGCGAGCTTCTCCAGCCATTGGTCGATGTCTTCGATCAAGCCAGATTCGTTATCGTTGACGTAAATCCCTGCCGTGATGTGCATGGCCGAGACCAGGGCCATTCCTTCCTGCACTCCGCTCTTCTTGACCGCGCTCTCAACCTGCGGAGTGATATGGACATAGGCACGATGGGTTTTGGTGTGAAACTTCAAGTATTCGGTGAGGACTTTCATTTCTGGCTCCTGGGAGGCATTCAGGCTCGATTGTACCGGGGACGCAGGCGATCGCTTAGGTACTTCTCCCTTTGTCATTCCGAGAAGCGGAAAGGCGACGAGGAATCTGGGGTTGCTTTCAATCGTCAAGAACTGCAGATCCCTCGTTTCACTCGGGATGACAACCAGGTATACGGTGCACCAAAGGCCAGTGACCGTCGTTTCATAGAAAGGGGGTGAGATCACCGAACGAAGCACTCTCTCCATGAAGAATGATCCTGGAGGTGGTTCTGTCGTGCTCAGGCTGGATTACTTGTCGTGTCTGCTGACTGTGGCCTCAACCATTCTGGTGGGAAGACGATGCTGGGAAGGCTGGGTGCTGGCGGGGATTAATAGCGCCGTCATTTGTGTCATCGGATTTCGAACGGAACAGCTCGGCTTCATTCCGGCCAACCTGTTCTGCATGGTCCTGTACGGTTGGAACCTGCGGACATGGCGAAAAGCGCAGACAATGTAACCGCTGGGACTGGGCTTCTACGGGATGATTCGGAACGCGACGCCAGCCCCCTCCGAGCCACCCGCGCTCGTCGTGCCGTAAATATGCCCGCCAGCAAGTAGCGGCGTCGAAGCAGGCTGGACACCACGATTGGGTACCCCACCCGGGAAGCTGAACCGACGCTCTGTCCATTGTCCTCCCTGACCAGGAATCAACTCGAAGAGAGTACCGCAGCCGTTTCCGCTACAGCCGTTCCCGCCTCCCGCAAATGTCGTTCCGTAAAGGTTGCCAGCGCTATCGAGGACCAGGCCCGATTCTGGTTTGGCTCCATCACTCCCACCTGCAAAGCTATGAATAATAGCCTCAGTCCAGCTTCCTTGACTTTGTGTCAGTTCGAACACCGTACCCAAATTGAATGCACCACCAAAGGAGCTCGTACCAAATAAGTTGCCGTTCGCATCGAAGATCACTCCCGTTTCTGCGCCTGCTGCATCGCCATTTCTCGGATTGAAGAAGTACAGTGGGATGAAGCTCCAGCCTCCGCCTGTAGGAGTGATCTCGAATACGGTTGCCCCAGATGTCCCGTATAGGTTCCCCGCAGCATCAAAGATCAGTCCTCCCTGCGGGAGTCCGCCTTCATTGCCTGCGAAAGTATGCACCAGGTTCTCAACCCACGTGTCATTAGGTCCAGGAGCAAGTTGAAAGACAGTACCAAAATCATTAGTGCCACCATTCATCGCAGTGCCATACAGATTGCCCGCTGAATCCACGACCACACCTGCTTGGGGATTTGCTCCATCATCTCCACCTTTGAAGCTGTACAGTACCGTTTGCGTCCACGTGCCGCCGTTTGTTGGGGGACTAAGCCTGAATACCGTACCGCAGCCAGCACCGTTGCATCCCGTCTTGTTGCCTCCTCCAGAGACCGTCGTACCATATAGGTTTCCGTCAGCGTCAATCGCAAGATTCCCTCGTGGCGTCATGCCGTCTGGGCCGCTAAAACCATAGATAATGTTGAAGCCGGTTTGTGGCGACAATTGATAGACCGTTCCACCCTTGCCTGCATGGAATCCCCCTTCCGCCGTGGTACCATACGCATTCCCCTTCGCGTCAAGCACTAGACCCGAGGATGGTATCTTCGCCAATCTGCCCGAAAAGTCATGCAATACCTTGTAGCTCCCCGACCAAGCAAGGGTTGCGGATAGCAAGATCAGCGAGGCAACGGCCAAGATGCGATTCAGAACCGGCGGGAAAGGCTGTCGGAACATGCTACACCTCACGTGCGGAAGATTTGAGTAAGGCAAGGGGACAGGGGCTGGAGAACTGGCCTTACTGGCCCGGAAGTATACCACCCTTAGAAGAGTAGGGAGCCTGACTACCTCAGCGACTCCTCGACTTCCGTCAGCCAATCCGGGCGCTTCAGAACTTCGCGCGGCTTCGGGCCGTCAGCGGCTCCGACGATGCCGTCGCGTTCCATCAGGTCAATGAGGTGAGCGGCGCGGCCGTAGCCGATCCTGAGCCGCCGCTGCAGCAGGGAAGTGGAAGCCTTGCCGAACTCGACCACCAGCCTGACCGCGTCCTCGAACAGCGGATCGTGCTCGACCTCGCCATCTTCGCCGAGATCATCGGCGCCGCCCTCGGCACGTTCTTCTCTGGGGGCCTCCAGAAATTTCTCTTCGTAGGCTGCTGTGCCCTGGGAGCGCCAGAACTCGACCACCGCTGCAATCTCTTTCTCCGTAACAAACGGAGCGTGCAGGCGGTGCACTCTGGCCGATCCTGACGGCAGATAGAGCATGTCGCCGCGGCCCAGAAGCGACTCGGCGCCGTTGGCATCCAGAATAGTTCGGGAATCGACCTTGGTGGCGACCCGGAACGAAATGCGGGCCGGGAAATTTGCTTTGATCAGGCCTGTGATCACATCCACGGAAGGCCGCTGCGTAGCCAGGACCAGGTGAATACCGACGGCCCGGGCCATCTGCGCCAAGCGGGTGATGGACTCTTCCACGTTGCCGGAGTCGAGCATCATCAGATCAGCCAATTCGTCGATGATGATCACGATGTAGGGCAGCGGACGTTCTTCCTCGCTGTCGCCAAACAGGCTGGGGGTGCCGTTCTCATCGAACAACTTGTTGTACTGGTCAATATTGCGCACACCCTTCTCGGCCAGCAGCTTCAATCGTCGCTCCATCTCGCGCACCGCGTTGCGCAAGGCATTCGCGGCCAGCTTGGGCTCGGTAATGATCGGCGTGTAGAGGTGAGGAACGCCGTCATAGTTACCCAATTCCAAACGCTTTGGGTCCACCAAAATCAGGCGCACCTGTTCCGGCGTGGCCTTGTACAGGATCGACATGATCATGGCGTTGATGGCCACACTCTTGCCTGTTCCAGTTGAGCCGGCGATTAGCAGGTGCGGCATCGCGTTCAGATCGGCGGTGACGATGCGTCCATTGATGTCCTTGCCCAGCGCCAGCGTAAGCTTTGACTTGGATCCAATGAACTCGGTGGACTCAATGTTCTCCCGCAGCCAGATGATTTCCCGCTCCCGGTTGGGCACTTGAATCCCGACGGTCGACTTGCCGGCCATGCGCTCGATCAGAATGCTCTCGGCTTTCAGTGCCAAGCACAGGTCGTCGGTGAGGTTGGTAATGCGGCTGTACTTAATGCCAGCCTCGGGCTTGAACTCGAAAGTCGTAACCACCGGGCCAGGATTGATCTGGGTCACTTGTCCGGTGACATCGAACTCGGCGTATTTTTCGACGAGCACCTGTGCCAGGATCTTTAACTCGTCGGCATCTACCGCCTGCTGCTCATCCGGGCGGTGCAAGAGGGAACTGGGTGGCAACTTGAAGCCGCCGGCGATGCGCGGCAGGGTCGTCTTGGGCTTCTGCGAGCTGTCGGCGCGGTCCGTGACCTGAGGGCTGACCATCTCTGGCTCATGGACCGGCTGCGCCGCATGCTGTGGCCCCTCTTCCGCGAAAGTCCGGTCAATCCCCGTGACAGGTTCAGGAGCGCGCGCGGCAGGCGGCGGAGCTACGGCTCGGGCCGGCACCATTTGCGTCGCGATCACCGGCTTGGGAGAGGCACGGCGCTTGTCCAGTTCCTTCTGCATTCGTCTTTTGGCGCGCTGCTCCTGCCAGTCTTTCCAGCGTTCCCGGAGAGCGATCACAAACGCGAAGCGAGTCGAAGCCCATAGGTGGAGTGAGGAAAACGAAAACGCGGTCGAGAGATAAAGCGCCACCGCCAGCACGCTGACGCAGACGATGTGCGCCCCGGCAGGGTTGAAGTAATGGATGAGGAAGTCGCCCACGATCCGGCCCAGCAGGCCCTCCAGCGGAATCACCCCCATCCAGCGCAAGTGGCCGGGCAGAAGCGCGAGCAGCGCGGGCACAAAAATCAACAGCCAGGACGCGCCCAGGAACTTGGCCAGCGGCGACGCAATCTTGCGGGAGCGAAACCAGCGCATGCCCAGCATGCCGGCAAAAACCGGCAGTAGGAAAGCCCCGATGCCCAGAACTTGCAGCATCAGATCGGAAACTACCGCTCCCACCACGCCGATCCAGTTGCGCGCAGCCCGGGATCCGGTCAACACCGACGCGCTGTTCAACGACGGGTCTAGCGGCGAATACGAGGCCAGCGCGAGGAAGAGGAGGAGCGCGGAGATGCACAATAAGAAGCCGATCAGCTCATTGAGCCGCCGGTTGTTCGTCGGAGTAAAGACTTGAGAGAAATACTTCATGGGCGCATTTCGGGTCACGCAGCGGCAATCCTCCCGCTTGCAACGCCGGCCTACGCCAGAGCCATTCGATTATGACAAGAACCGGGCGGTCGCACAACTCAGGTTTTTCCGCCGGTATCCAGAGTGACAAACACCACCTATCCCCCCATGCGGTTGGCCAGCACTAGCGCGAGCACCCCGGCGATGATCCGATAGATAGCGAAGGGTACAAATCCCCGCTTCCGCACCCAGGCCATGAACCAGGCGACAGAAAGATAAGCGATGATGAAAGAAACCAGGAAGCCTATCCCCAGGATTCCCCACTGCGACCCGGTAATCTGTGAAACCCCGATGGGATTCTCACCTTTCCCCATGATCGATTTAAGCAGTGTGTACCCGGTGGCCGCGAGCATGGTGGGAAAAGACACAAAGAATGAGAACTCCAGCGCGGAAGCTCGCGACATGCCTGCCACTTGCCCGGCGGCAATCGTGGACATGGACCGGGAGGTGCCAGGAAAGACCGCCGAGAGGATCTGGCACAGGCCGATCCAGACCGCCTGGCCCAGGCTCATGGTTTCCATTGCCCAGGTGTGAATCCGGCTTTGTGGCGCATCGGGCCCGGCAGCCTCCCACTTGGCGTTCATCGCGTCGACCAGCCACATCACGACGCCTCCCAGCACCAGCGAATCCCCCATGATGAATAGGTTCTCCAGATGCTTGCCGATGACCTTGGTCAGTAAGAATGAAGGAATTGCGGTCACCACGAAAGCCACCAACGTAAGGCCCAGAGGATGGGTCAAGGGGGTGCGGTCGCCCCTCTCCCCTTGCGGAAAGGTGGAAACGAACTTAGCGAAGCGCTGGCGAAAGTAAACCGGCAAACAAAGGATGGCGCCGAGCTGAATCACGATTGAATACATCTTCCAGTACCCGTCGGCCAGGCTGACGTGGAACAAGACTTCGGCAATGCGAAGGTGCGCGGTAGAACTCACCGGCAGGAATTCAGTCAGGCCTTCGATGATGCCTAGCACCACGGAGAGCAGGTAGTCGTTCAAGGTTCCTCCCAGGGAAGTGTAAGTATCTCAGAAGACGGCATGACTGTAGCTGCCAGTGTTGGTTCAGGGGAACAAAGAGTCGGTTCGGGCCGCTGGATCGCCTTTAGTCCTCGGCGTTTCCGTAGGTTGGAATACCCTGCGAGATCATGTAGAGCAGACGCTGCGCGCGCGCGCCCCAATCGCCTTGGGAAGCTTGCGCCGCCTTCTGAGCCAGCGCCATGGCTTTGCTTCTAGATTCCTCTGACTTCTTTGCCTGGTCTTCGGTCTTGTAGATCTCGATCAGCGCCGCACGCCGCCACGCGGCATCGTAGAGCGCTTCCCCCAACGCCGGGGACTGCGGATGTTCATTGGCGTACTTTTCATAGGCATCAGCTTCCTTGTCCGGGCACTTGGAAGCCCCCTGCCAATCACTGCACAGCTTGTTGTCAACCAGGTGAAAGGCTGCCAGGTCGGCCCACTTTGTCCCGGGAAACTTCTTCATCACCTGTTTCATGAAGTCGTCATTAATGCCCTCGCGCATCGGAGATTTAGAGTCTCTGGCAGAGGGACGTGTCATCACGTCGGGTTTGTCGATCTGCCAGCGGATGTCCGCGGAACGGTACATCGCTTCTCCGGCCAGCGGTGAGTTGGGGAAAAGCTCAGCTACCCGGTAATAGAGCCGCATGGCGTCCTGTGCGGCCCCGCGACGCCCGTGTCTTTGGCTGGCTTGGTCTTCGGAGTCGACCGCCTCGCCGAATAACACTCGATCACCGTTCGGCGTGGAGGCCCGCACCACTCCCTTGTCCTTGATCCATCCGGTGACGACCCGCTCTTCGGTGAGGGTGGCCTCCACATTCAGCCAGTCGCGGCTGGTACCGAGGACGGCTACCTCGCGTCCGCGTTCGACATCCGCCAGTTTGGCGGACGTGGCGTCCGGCGCAATGTAAATGCTTCCAACACGCACCATCGCCCCACGATCGGCTTGGGCGAAAGCCGCTGCGGTGTTGGTGATGAGCAGGACAAGAAGGACTATCTTCGATCTTAGCTTCATGGTCTTTACGTTAGTGGGAAGCATCGTTCTCGGGAGACGTTGCTTGCCGCGTCTCATGTTTGCTTGATTTCCTTCAGCATCTGCGGTTCGATGTTGCCACCGCTGATGACGGCGACATTCAGCTTCGTTCTTGGCAGTTGGTCCCGATGAAACAAGAATGCGGCCACAGCCACGGCGCCGCTCGGCTCCGCAATGGTCTTTGAGTTAGCCGCAAGCCGGCGCATGGCTTGTCGAATGTCATTTTCGCTGACGGTCACTATGTCATCCACGTATTGGCGCATGTGTTCAAAATTGATTGCTCCGATGCTTTGCGTGCGCAGTCCGTCCGCGATGGTGCTAGTCACCTGCTCGGCGGAGAATTGAGAAATCTTCCCTGTGCGCAAGCTGGCCTGGGCATCGGCGGCCAGTTCCGGCTCAGCGCCAATGATCTTTGCCGACGGCTTGCTGAGCTTGATGGCCGTAGCGATGCCGCTGATCATGCCCCCGCCGCCGACTGGAACCAGGATTGTTTCGACCTCGGGCAGATCTTCGAGAATCTCCAGCCCCATCGTGCCCTGGCCCGCGATGATCTTCTCGTCATCAAACGGAGGCACGACCACATAGCCGTGTTGTCTGGCAAGCTCTTCTGCGCGTTGCTGACGCTCCAGGCTGCCCGGTCCCACCAGCACAAGCTCCCCTCCCAACGCTTGCGTGGCCTGACGCTTTAACTCGGGGGCGTTCGCCGGCATGACGACAACCGCCTTCACCCCCAGCGACCGCGCGGCGTAGGCCACACCCTGGGCGTGATTTCCGCTGGAATAGGTTATGACTCCGCGAGCACGCTCCTCCGGAGTGAGTGAGGCAATCTTGTTGTAGGCTCCACGAAGCTTGAAGGCCCCGATGGGCTGCAGGTTTTCGGGTTTCAAATAGAGCTTGCGTGTATCGGACGCGGTCCCGTTCTGGTGGATATGTGACTCGATCAGCTCGGTACGCACGGCGATGCCCCGCAAGCGAGTCTGGGCTTCGCGGATGTCGTTGAGGGTGACCATGATTACTAGGGCCTTAGGTTACCGTTGATCGGACAAATCGGCCAAGTTTTGCCGGTGACATCGTGATGCCTACAATCGTATCATCATGATGTGGGTATCAATCTTTCCATCAGAAAGACTGTCAGCCGCTTGCTCCGGGTAGGATTGACGAGTGCAAAGCGTTCCACACGAAGACCGTTTGTTGTCACTCCCCGAAAGCTAGTGCCGCCTCCCGGACTCACCTACGACAACGTTGAACAGTTGTTAGAAGTGTTGGAAGGGGCAGCGCACAGGTAGTCATCGAAGACTAGCAATAGGTACTTCTTGACACTGCATTCCTCGCCTCTTTACCCTTGAGCCTATGGAAGTCCGCTTGACTCCCGACCAAGAAGCATTCATCCGCCAAGCCATCGAGGCGGGTCGATTTCACCGTCCCGAGGATGCCGTGGAGGAAGCGTTGTTGCTGTGGGAAGAAAAAGAACGCACCCGCGCCGAAATTCTCGCGGCTGTCGACACAGCAGAGGCGTCCCTTGCCCGCGGTGAAGGACGCACCATCACGCCGGAATCCATGCGGCAGCTGGCGGATGAAGTGAAACAGCGTGGCCGTGCTCGCATTGCCGCCGAGCCATCTCCTCACCGCTGATGGCGCATCGCGTGGCGCCCCAAGCCGAAGCTGATCTCGATGGCCTGTGGTATTACGTCGCGAAAGAAAGTGGCAGCATCGAGATTGCCGACCGGCTCATTGATTCCATCACCGAGCGATTTCCCCTCCTTTCCCGCAACCCGCGCCTCGGGCGCCGTCGCGATGAGGAGTTGCGGCCTGGCCTGCGCAGTTTTCCTGTGGGCGAATACATCATTCTGTACCGCATCGAAGCTGAGGATGTTCTGATTCTTCATGTGGTTCGGGGCAGCCGGGACATGGAGGCCTTGCTGGGTTAGGCGAGCGCACCCCGGATTGCCCCGCGCCGCATCGGGGAAGCGCGAGGGGGCATTGCAAGATCGCGAAAGGGGCCTGGCATTGAACGCGGGGGCCTGTACCGAGACTCCTCCGTGTCGTGGAAACTGCAGCTTTCCTAGAATCTGCTGATCTCGGTGCTTGCGGTACGGAGACTTGCAAAGAACGTCTCACCTATCTGACGATCCTTTGGTCCTAGCTGAACGTCTGGCCTAGATTGGCCAACCTCAAAGCTAACGCCGTCACGGTCCACAATGAATAAGCCCTTTTGTTTTTCCGTAGAAATCTCACCAGCAGATTCCTCGCGCGTCCTCGCCTTCGGCTGCGGACGGTTCGGAATGACAAGCTTCATAGAGATGAGGTG
>JAIQFW010000015.1 GCA_020073105.1 Terriglobia bacterium | reverse complement strand
GAAGTCCGCCACCAGCGCCGTGATGACGGCGCCGAACGCCGCCCCGATGATGACCGCCACCGCCAGATCGACCACGCTTCCGCGCAAAATGAACTGCTTGAACTCTCGCAACATCAGCTGACGGGCAACGGTGACGGCACCTTTACCAAGCCGCATGGCGACTACGACGTTGGCGGAACACTTGGGACGATTGCGGTGGGAGACCTCAATCACGACGGCAATCTCGACGCCGTAGTGACCCTGCCATCCAAGGCAGACAGTCCCAACCAGCAAGTCCGGATACTCCTGGGTGATGGCCATGGAAATCTGCAACCGGCCAGTTTTTTTGACACCGGCCTCGCGCCCCAAGGGGTCGCGGTACAGGACCTCAACTGGGACGGGTGGCCTGACTTGGTGGTCGCCAACAGCGGCACAAACACCATCAGTGTCCTGATCAACAATCACGGGGGAGCTCTCGCTCAGGTGGAATACACCGTGGGAAGCGCACCCTGGGCCGTGGCTATCGCCGACCTTAACGGTGATGGGAAACCGGACTTGGCGGTAACCAACTCCTGCGGAGGCGACCCAACCTGCAAGAGTGTGGGCAGTGTATCCATCCTCCTAGGCAATGGCGATGGAACCTTCCAGGCACAGACCACATACGATGTCGGCTACAACCCGCAACCGATTGCAGCCGCGGACTTCAACGGCGACCACGTTCCTGACCTCGCGGTGGGGAATTTCAATGACAACACGGTCAGCATTCTGGTGGGAAACGGCTCCGGCGGCTTCATCCAACCGCACGGTCCCTACGCATCCGCACCCTGGGAACCGTACGGAGTCGTCGCCGCTGACTTTAACGGGGACGGGCGCGTCGATCTGGCAGTTTCTAATGCAGGATCAGATTCAGTCAGCATTCTGCTCGGAAAGGGCGATGCCACGTTTCAAACGCACGTTGACTACTGGGCCGGCAACGGTGCCGGCATTCTGGCGGCTGGCGACTTCAACGGCGATTCCAAGATCGACTTGGCCGTGCCCGACCTGGGTTGGAATAACCGTTACGACACCCGGACCACCGTGCTTGTCGGCAATGGGGATGGCACATTCCGCTCGCATGTCTTGTATCCGACCGGAGATTCGCCGGTGGCATTCGCTTGGGGCGACTTCAATGATGACGGCAACTTGGATTTGGTCGTTGCAAACGAAGCCAATGGCACCGTGGGTATCTTCCTCGGAAATGGCGACGGCACTTACCAGAAGCAATCCACGTATCCCGCCGGGAACAACCCTTCCGCTGTTGTAGCAGGCGATTTCAACGGAGATAGTTCCCTCGATGTGGCGGTCACAAATTCAGTCGATGAGACTGTGACCATACTGCTGGGCGTGGGTGATGGAGGTGGCGGTTTGCAGCTCCCGTTGCCCCCGATCACGGTTGGCGCTACTCCTGTGGCTATCGCGGCCGCGGATCTTGACAAGGATGGCAAACTGGATCTCGTAGTCAGCAACAGCGGAGACTCCACGGTCGAAGTGTTGTTGGGAAATGGCGATGGCAGCTTCCGGCCACAGGCGCCATCCCCCGTGGGGGAGAACCCGCGGGCCATAGCTGTGGGGGACGCCAACGGGGACAGCAAACTCGATGTGGTGGCCGTGAACTCGCTGGACAATACCGTCAGCGTATTGTTGGGCAACGGAGATGGTACTCTCCACCTGCCGGCCTCCACTTATCCCGTTGGGAATAATCCGACGGCCATTGTGGCCGCTGATTTCGGCAATGGCAATCTCGACCTGGCGGTAACGAATCTCGGGGGCAGTGATCCGACTTGCGCGAACTCGTACACGATGTCTGTTCTTCTGGGGAATGGCGACGGCACCTTTCAAGATCAGACCACCTATCCAACTGGCTGCGGTCCTTCGGCCGTCACTGCGGGCGACTTCAACGGCGATGGTAAGCTCGACCTCCTCGTCGCGAACGAGCAGGCTAACACGGCAAGCCTCTTTTACGGCAGCGGAGACGGCACATTCCAAGGTTCGGTTGAATCGCCGGCTCCCGCCTATGGGTTAGGCTGGCAGCCGACAGCGCTGGGGGCGTTGGATCTGAACGGGGATGAGGCCGTCGACATGGTGTCGGTCAATTCTGGAGTGCGTTCGATCAGCGCAGTTCTTAATGCTCAGGGTACTAGGCTGACGTTTGAATCCTCTGCTCTGAATTCGACTTACGGAGAGCCCATTACTCTGACCTCGACGGTGACGGCTAGCATCAGTTGGGAGTCTGCCCCCACCGGTAGTGTGAGCTTCCTTGATGGAAACAGCGTACTGGGAACCGCGCCGCTGGGTGGCGGGACCGCTGTCTTCACAACCTCAGAACTCACCGCCGGTAGCCACACACTGGCCGCGCGATACCTGGGTGACAGCAATTTTCAGCCGCATACGAGCTCACCTGTGGTCGTGAGCGTGAGCCAAGCGGCGACAACCACAACTTTGACGTCGTCACCCAATCCGTCCGACCTCGGTCAACTGGTGACCCTAACCGCCATGGTGGCTACAGGGGCTTCGGAAGTGCCAACTGGAACCGTTACGTTCTTGGACGGAGTGACCCCTATCGGAACCGCGACTTTGGTGAATAGCGTGGCGATCTTCACCATTTCCACCCTGGAAGTTGGTACCCATGTCATCACTGCCAGCTACGGGGGCGACGCGAACTTCATCGGCAGCACTTCGCCTGAGGTCAACCAGGTGATATACGGGCCCGATTTTTCGCTTGGAACTTCTGCTCTCCCAGGCCCACTGATTGTCGGGCAATCCGGGACCTCCACGACTACCGTCACGTCCATCCACAGCTTCAGCGCAGCCGTTGCTCTGACGTGCTCGGAAGGACTACCTGGTGGCGCAAGTTGCGCCTTTGATCCGCCCTCCGTGACTCCCGCGCCCGATGGAACGGCAACATCCACCCTCACGCTCACAACCACAAGCAAGTCTCCAGCTGGAAACTATACAGTCACCATCACCGGGACATCCGGCTCACTTTCCCGGAATGCCTCGCTGGGACTGAGCTTGACTGATTTCACCATCGACGGCCCGGCGTTTTCCACGCCTAGCGTCATTACGCCGGGAGGTTCTGCCACAGCGACCGTCGAGTTGGCCGCGCTCAATGGCTTTGCCAACCCGGTCTCGCTTGGCTGCTTGGGACTCCCCACCGGCGCTGCCTGTTCCTTCGAACCCGCGTCGGTTACACCCACGGTGGAGGGGGCGACATCGGTGCTAACAATCAGTACGAGTGCAAGTACTCCGACAGGCGCATATACCATCTCTTTAGTAGCGACCTCCGGTACCCTCGTGCGCTCCTACTTGATGAGTTTCAACATCGGTGACTTCGAGATCACCGTTCCACTTTCGACCTCGCCGAGCTCCGTCAGAGCCGGAGAGTCTGCCACCGCGGTCGTCACGGTTAGCTCGATTGACGGCTTTGCAAATTCCGTCCTGCTCAGCTGTTCCGAGTTGCCCAGCGGCGTCTCCTGTACGTTCAACCCGGCCTCGGCAAGCCCAACCGCGCAGGGAACCCCTTCCACCCTGACAGTCAAATCGGATGCAAAGACCCTGGTTGGGATTTACACGCTCTCAGTCACGGGCACTTCCGAGATGCTCTCACATACCTATTCGACCCTGAGCTTCGGAGTCGGGGATTTCGACGCCAGCGCTCCTTCCTCCTTGAATCCCAGTTCCATCTCTGCGGGGCAGTCGGCCACGGCTGCAATCCTCTGGAAGGCCCACGGCGGTTTCGCAGACGCGGTAAGGCTCTCGTGCTCGGTCTCTCCGGCGCCGCCACTGGCGCCAACTTGTTCGCTCAATCCCACGTCCGTTATACCGTCGGCCAGCGGGACGCCTTCCACGTTGACGGTCAACACCCACGCCGCAATGGCTTCGCAGATCCTGCCGACAGGCCATCGGGACACTCGCCTGTTCTATGGGTTGTGGCTGCCGTTTTCGGGAATGGCCTTTCTGGGGGTTGGATTGTTGGCTGAGCGCTCCAGGCGACGTCAACTCATAGGGTACCTCCTGGTGACGCTTCTCGCTGGTGGGCTGCTCTTCCAACTAGCTTGTGGCGGCGGCAGCACCAGCAACGGGGGAGGGGGGACGGCCGGCACTCCAGCTGGAAACTACACTGTCACGGTTACGGGCAGTTCCGGCACCGGCGCGAACGCGGTCACCCATACCGCGAGCGTTACTGTAACTGTGAAATAGGAGGTGACAATCCAAGGGCGGCACTAGCTAGCGGCAAACCGGCCAGATCATCTGATTCCACGACCATTCTGGGAGCATGCGGCGAAGGCCGCCCACGGATGTGCAAGATCGTCGGGACCGAGGTAATACCCAGAGCAACCTCCTGGAACTTGTCTCAAGCATTCGGACTGAGTCGGCCCGAGCTGCGGCAGATGGTCTGGTGGTGAAGTCCGCATCTGCTTAGCGTGGCGGTTTGTTTCCTCTTTGCCTACGGCGTGGCGTGGCTGCTCGCGTGGCGTGGACGAAAAGGCGCGGGGGCGGCAATCATTGCCTCGGAGCAATCGTCGGCGGGTTGGGCGGCAAATTCATTGCGCCTGCGTAAGGGAACTCGGCCAGGCCTGTGCCTTGGGAAACGCAACGGGGAGGACTGATGAAGGTTTGTGAAATCACCCTGCACGGCACCGACAGCATCTACCTGCTTGCGCCCACAAAGTACCGCGCTCTGGAACTGGTGGGACATTACTTGGCCGACGCCCGCCGGCCGGACATGCTACAGTCAAGCAAATTCGTGGTACGGCAGCTTGATCTGTCCGAAGAGCAAATCCTCCGCCCCGAAAAATGCCGGGCTTGTCCTCTGGATGAGTAGACGATGAAGTCGCGCCTTCGATCCAAATAGAAGAGGTGCGCTCACGCCCGCACGGTTTGCGCTGGGGTTGAGTGCTGACTTTCGACGGCTCCCGGCCTAGTTTCCTTCTACTCCTTTCCCTGTTGCGGTGCAGTGATGTTGCCTGCCTTTTGGCTGGCGCCTGTTACTGGTGGATGGGAACCTGTTTCTTGGCGGAATAGAAAAGCCTTCGCGTGAGAGTGTGAAGGCTTGGATTCAGTTGCTACTGGGGTTTCTTGTCGCTTGGCGGAGGGCCGCCCATGCCTGGTCCCATGCCCGGGCCCATGCCCGGCCCCATCGACTCCATGTGCTGCAGCATCCGGTCCATGTGGCCGACCATCGTTTCCCACATATCCACGTTGCTCCGCCAGCGTGCCATCTCGTTCGTATCCTTGATCGCGAGAACGTTAGCCTTCATCTGCGCGAGAGAAGACTTCATCTTCTCCAGGTCGGCCTCCATGGCCTCCATCTCCTGTTTGTGCATCTCCATCATCTGTTGGCGGTAAGCGCTGCGCGTCTGGCTTGTGCTGCTCTGGCCGCTTGGGGATGCGGATGCTTGTGATTGCGCATCTTGTGCCCACGCCACAGAGGTCAGGGTAAACAGTAGGACGAGTAGAAGGATTTTCAATTTCATCGGATGTCTCCTTTCCAACAATTTCACTCCATGAGTATAGACGCTGAGGCCTGGAGTTTTAAGCGGTGAGAGACTGAGCACATTGAATGCGGACAGAAAGCTGCGCATCAACGATCCGCGGCAGCTTCCAATTGCGACGGTTGGACGATTTGCTCCAACCGTCGCGAATCACATTCAGCCATTCAGATGGGGCGCTCATCCGAAAGGCTTGTGTGGAGATTCTGTGCAATCTGCTTCAGAAGGTCGGAAACGTGCGACGCTTCTGCTTCAACCGTTAACCTACCGAAGTCCGTTTGTTGCTCGATGGCGCGAATAACGTTATCACGAGTATAGGTTTCACCCGTGAGGCTCCTCACGGTGTAATCGGGCCCAGTCCGTTGTGCGCCGTATTGACCAGGAGCAAGGCTCCGGGACCGTACAGAACAAAGAACGCGAGCGGCAGGATGGTTGTCGTCAACCTTGCATCCGCCCTTTTCAACAGTCGGGTACCCAGCAGAGCGGCGAATATCAGTGCAAGCACGCTGAAAACCACGCGCGTGCGCTCGGCAAGGGGATTCATGGGTTTCACGGACCTGTTCAACTCCCGGAACTCGTTCGGCAAGCTTGCCACGCAACTGTGGCATCAGCTCTCACCTCTTATTCGAAGCACCTTAAGACAGCTCACCTCTGAGTATCAGCTTTCGGTGGCTTCGGGGATCTGCTCCTTCTCGACGGCCGGTGGTATGTCTCACATACCGGCTTGCTGAGCCCGGCGGAACCGTGAACGGCAAGATGGGCGTATAGTTGTCGGCGTTTTTGAAGCCAAAAAGGAGATTCCGATTGAAACCGATACGGTTTCGATTGTCGTGAGCTGCGATCTGTGATAAACAGGCTGGACGACGCAGACAGTCTGAGCTCTTGATGGCGAGTTCCAGCTGTGACCTAGACTTTCCGCAGACCCAGTCGAGGTGGTTATGTCCTATTTCCTGAATTTCCTACGAACTCTTAAATCAGACCACGGCTTTTCAAAACTTGTGATCCGGATCGTCGTGCTGTGTGTGCCGGCTTGGCTGGTTGCTCAGGCGCCTCCCCAGATGACTCTGCTGGACCCGGTGCCCGCGCTGCTCAGCGGACCGATGGTAACCACCGACCCCAACGTTTTGGCCAGCAAGGGCCGGCGGGTGCAAGGAGCAGGAGCCGATGGAGCGACGGAGTTGGTTCTGCGTGTCCCGGCGAACTCGGCCGGCGAGCAATTTACGTTCACGGTCATCAACGACCAGGGCCAACAAAGTAATTCGGCTGCCGAGGATGGCGGTCTAGGTGCGATCGGATCCGCCACCTTCACCTTGAGCCAACTGACAGTGGCTGCCGTGAACACTAGTAAAGGGCCGATGGCCTTTGCGATTTATGGCGCTCCGGTAGATTTTCCGCGACCCGAAGCGCAGGACGCAGATGTGGCCGATCGCTTGGTCACGCTGAAGGTTTTGGCGGTGGACACCGGACTCTCGTCCAGCACAATGGCCACGATCCTGCGGCCACCATTGGCGCTGATCCACGGCCTCTGGGGTAGCCCCGGTTCATGGGACAACTTTACTCCGCTGATCACGGACCCGCGATTCGGCATTACCCGTGCCGACTATTCCGCTTTAATTGGTCCGCAGATCCAGTCCTATAGGCCGTCCTACCCAGGGTGGGCAACAGGCAGCATCAAGAACGCGCAGGCGAACTCGTTGGGCTTCGCTTACAACGCGCCGGTGGTGCTGAAGCAACTTGCCACTTTCATTAACCAGTTCAAGAGCGGTACGAACCCCGACGGTATTCCGGTGGCGGCGATCCAGGTCGATATCGTCAGCCACAGCATGGGCGGCGACATAACCCGCGCCTTCCCCCTGGTAAAGAACTTTTACCATCCCTATACTTTCGCCCTGGGTTTCGTGCACAAGGTCCTCACCATTGGAACCCCGCACTGGGGTTCTCCGTTGGCGATCCATCTTCTGGATAGTGACAACCAGTGCGTGCGCGGAGTTCTGGCGGTTTCGGGAAGCCCGAGTTTCACTTCCGTGACGTTCAAGAACGGAGTAACCACAGCTGGCGGCGTGGGCGACCTGAAAGGAGACGGTTTCGGGGGCCGACTGAGTTCCGCGCTGCAGAGACTGCAAACTCCAATTCCTCATCCTTTGCCTACAGCGCTGATTCAGGGACTGGAGTCGCAAAGCCAGTTGGATGGACTGGACAGTTCTCCCGTGGCGCAATCGATCCGGGTACTTTGTTTTTCGGACTATCTGGCCCAGCATCTGACCTCAAAGGGCTGGCCCAGGGTTTTTGATCAAGACAGCGACTCGATTGTGCCGGCGCAGAGCGAGGTTGCTGGGCTGACGGATTTCACCCTGGTCAACGGGGTAATCCATTCGGCAAGCGCGGAGCTTCTGGGTTTCGGCCCGCCGGCGGAACTAGACAACACGGGCGGGATCCCGGCCACGGTCATTAATCTGCTGAATACGCCGCTCACGGATGCGATTTTCGTTCGACTGCCGCAGTAGGGACGAGCGCAAGAAATCCTGGGTTTTTTTTAGCGAATTCCTGGAGGTCGCTCAGATCAAAAAGTCGGACGATAGACCCCGATGCTTCGATATTCCCGCCCTGGAGGGGCGGAATCTACACTAACGGAAAACGCTGCTTCTCCATTTCAAGGTGAACCAAGACACCCTAAACAACACGGCCACTTCCCAAGGGATTAATGCGCCGAACCCGTGCCTGGGTACACGCCCATGAAACTCAAAGTGTCTTCGTTCTGAATGAAGGTTTGCAGCTGCGTCCGGCTGTACTTCACGTCGGTATCGCTGACGTACTGCCCGCCTTTGGGCTGGTACAACAACCCGTGCACCTCTCCCTGGGTTGTGCCCCTGGCAATGAGATCGATATTGCCAGCCTCCGCCTGTGACTGAAGCGTCGCCCAATCCTTCTGTTCTTGCTGATTGTTGACGTTGGCGGCGGTCAGCGTGATGGTGAATCCCACCGCCGGGGCGGTTCCGGTGTCGAAGCAAAGCACGTAAGCAGCTATGTCGATTTTCTGTTGGCTGGTGTATTTCTTGAAGGCCGGCTTAGCTAAAAAGTCCAACAAACCGGAAACATCGCCGTCATGTGCGAATCCGAAGCCATCGATGCTCTCGGCGTCGTGCCGAGTGTAAAGTTGCTTTTGGTACATGTTCCTGAGGTGCGAGATTTTCATCGGCTGCGGCGTGAAATCGGGGATTATCAGCCGGTTCGAGCCGGGACCGGGATTCGATTTATGGCAGCTATCGCAGGTGTTTCCGGAACCCGTCCCAGGAATGGTCAGAAAATCGCTTTGTCCCCTGCCCGGATTGCCGTTGGCCAGTGAAGTTGGAAGAGTGCGATCCAGGTTCTGGTTTGGGTTCGGAAGGTACAGGATGCTATTGATGAAGGCGGTGTATGTCTTCATGTCCGAGTCGGAAATCTGGGAGCTCCCCATCAGCGCATCGAAGGTGGAGTTGAACGCCGCAAAGTCGATCTGGTCTCCCCGCCAGTGGTACGGAGAGAGGTTGAGTAGTCCCCGCAGGGTCTGCGTGGTCATCGGACCCTTCATGGGATGAAATTTGATGACCTGACCGTTCTGAATGATCTGGCTCATGTCGCCGCTGCGATCACCGAGGTTCCATGCCAGGTGATCCATGTCGGCGTCCACGTGGCAGGATGCGCATGAGCCCGTTCCATTCCCGGAGAGCTTGGCATCGTACAAGAATCCGCGTCCCTGTTTGATGGCTAGCGGAGTGGGGTCAGTCCCGATTGCGACCTCGCCAGACTCCGCCATTTGAGAAGTATCGATAATCGCAATCGTGTTGGAGATCCGGTTCAGCGAGTACAACGTATGGGTGGCTGGGTTGAGGGCCAATCCTCTCGGCCCACGCTTGTTCTTCGGATCGGCGTTTGAACCGGAGCCGCCGGGCAACGAGACCTCTACGAACGACAACACGTTCCCGTTTGTGTCCACCTGAGCCACGCGGTCAGTCCCGAACGCCGCCACATACATGAAGTTTCCGCCGGGATCGAAAACCACGCCGGCAGGCTGCGATAGCGCCGTGGCACGCGCCTGTGGATTGGGGAGGACGTTGTAGTCAATATTTGGATTCAGATCGAAAGGCGTGATCAGCCCATTGCTGGTTTGAATGCGCGTAATTCGGTTATTAATCCAGTGCCCGCGCAGCTCCGGTTTGTAAAAAGTGAGGTTGAGGGCATCTGTGTTTGCCACGAAGAGATCACCACTCACCGGGTTTACGGAAAGCCCCAGATTAATCGTGCCCACTCCGGAGTAGTAGCGAGCTACAGCAGGAGTCGGACCAGCTGTAATTACTGCCACGTCATTGTCCGGCATCTTGAAGGTGATGTATTGCGTCCAGTTCGGATCGGTGGCCGCGACGATCAAGCTCACCTGGGGCGGTGGAGGTAAATTCTTATTCAAAGGTGGAGGCTGCGGGGGTGCAAGCTGGCTGGGGATAAGCGTGGTGGCGTTCCCCGAGATGGCAAACGCGGTATAGACCTTATTCCCATCCGCACTGACAGCCAACGCCCGCGGGCTGCCGCCGAATACCGGAACCGTGCTGATCAAATCGTGCGTGCCTGTATCGAAGACCGCGATCGCGTTGCTACGGGAACAACTGACGTAGGCCTGGTTCGTTCCAGCAAAAACCACGTCCATGGGCTCGGTGCCATTTCCGGTTTTGATGGTGTCGGTGACGATACCCTGCGAGACGGAGACCACGCTCACGCTGTTGGACACCTGATTGACGACCCAAACTTCTTCGTTGGTTCGCGGATTCACCGAGACGGGCCCCACCCCCACCGGAATTTCGGCAACCAGTGCGGGACTGCGTGGCTGGGTCACGTCAAATACTGACAACGAATTGTTAGGCGTGTCGACCGCAAACAGCCGTGTTCCATCCGCAGAAAGCCGGATCGGGCTGGTCTGTGCTAGCTCGAAGTTCGCAAATCCTGCTGGCGGCGGGTCGGCTGGCGGCCCCCCATTGTCGGAGGCGTTGGAACTCCCACTACCTCCACAGCTCAGCAGGCAGAACATCCCGGCGAGGACGAATGGCAAACAGGCAAGGAATTTGCAGCGGGTCATCTGCTAATACCTCCCTTGACGAGGAGTTAGGTTCCCTTTATCCGATTGCCCCAAGCCCGTGACCTGAGCGCGAATATGCATCTACTTACATTTCTCAGAGGCAGTCTGCTTGCCATTTCGCAGACGAGCAATGCATTGAAGACTCAATGACTTGCTGAGGGCTGTTAGCCATCGGAACTTCGTAAGAAAGTAATTCTTACCAGCCCCCTCCCAAAACTGTGCTGCATAACTGCCATCCTACTGGCGTTCTTGTTGCCGGGTTTTGTCCGGCCAGCTTAATCGCTTTTCCTCCACGGGCCGACTTTGCCCGGCTGCCAAGGGTTCGACCTTGCACTTCCTCTTCTCTGTCTTATCCAAATTCCCAGGCTGGCTGCGACTATCGAGACCTTTTCTCCGAACTGTGAAGGCCGCCAACTCCTCCCATCGCTCTCCCCCAAGCCAGCTCGAAGTCCCCCCTTTTTCGTTTACTCGTCGTCACCCTTTTGCTGGGCTCCGTCGTGCCCGTGGTCCATGCCCGCCGATAGCAGCTAACTTGCAATCCAGGGAGGCTCTGGTTTGGCAACATCGTGACCGGCCAGATTGCCACCTTACCTGTCACCTTGACCAATAACGGTAGGAACACGGTCACCGTCTCAACGTTGCTCGTTAATGCTCCTGCATTCAGCACGGACGACCTGAACCTGCCCTTGACTCTAACGCCGTGGCAAAGAGTCACCATCAGCGTGACCTTTACCCCACAGTCGCCTGGGTACGTCTATGGGTTTGGGGTGGCAAGTTCGGTTTATGGAACATCTCAGCCTGACGGCCAGGAGCATGTCCGGCAGCGTTACATAGCCGATGGTACTGTGCGGGCGCAGCGTGCTGTAGTGCACTCGCTCGATGGGGAATTCGGAGCCCCCGGTCTGTACCCAATCCGCACTCGCTGGCCCCCGCACCGTACCGTCCACATTCGCCGCCCGTCGTTTCTCTCCTGTGCGGTCAAGAGCTAACCAATTGACGTTCCAAGTGACATAGCCCTTTGGCAGAATCCTTAGCCCTGGCCGCGGCCACCCATCTTTTCAGCCAACGCTGTTCTCCACTACCGACCTGCACAAGAACGGGGAATGAATTAAAACCAAGCAAACCGTAGTAAAATTCGACAGACTGATACATTCGAAGGTCCAATGCCAGCGCAAAGCGAACGGTCACGGGTTTCCGCGGTTATTCTAGCCGCCGGGATGTCCAAGCGGATGGGACAAGTTAAGCAGCTGCTTTCGCTCGGTGAAGCAACGCTGCTCAGTCGGGTGTTGGAGACTGCCCGGAATTCGCAAGTAGATGAGTGCATCGTGGTTCTTGGTTTCGAAGCGGAAGCGATAAGAGGCAAAGTCTCTCTAGACAACGCGAGGGTGGTAATAAATGCGGCCTACGCTGAGGGCATGAGCTCTTCTCTGCGGGCTGGGCTGGCGAACGTCAACCCGCAGTCGGAAGCTGCCCTAGTCATGCTGGCAGATCAGCCGCTTGTTAGACCATCCACGATTGATCGCCTTATCGATGAATACAAGAAATCTAAGCCTCAGGTGGCCATCCCTATGTATAGGGGCTTTCGAGGTAATCCGGTACTGTTGGACCGCTCAGTTTTCGCAGATGCTATGGCCATCGAGGGAGATATTGGTTGCCGAGCGATTTTCGGAAGCCGGGTAAAGAACATTCTCAAGGTGTCGGTAGATGATGCCGGAATCCTGATTGATGCTGACAGCCCGGAAGAATTTGAGAGATTGTCCCGAGCCTGCGCCGAGATTAAGAATGATCCGACCGCACTGTCGGAGAACGAGAGTGTGGAGGACAAGCAGTTCGAAGCTGCTGGAGATTCTCCGTCGGCCCAGCCGGAGTTGTTGGTCGTCGGTCGCGAACCGGTCGTACGGACGCTGGTTACATTAGCCAAGCAGTTGCACTTTACGGTTACGGTGGTTGATCCCTTGGGGGGCATCCAGGATTTTCCCGGAGCCGACCGAATCGTTCATGTGCTGAACTTGTCCTCCCTGCCGATCAGCAGGCGGACTTCTGTGGTCGTGGCTAGCCGCGGCCGATTTGATGAGGACGCCATAGAAGAGGCCCTGGCCACGAACACGGAATACATCGCACTCGTCTCAAACAAGAAACGAGCGTCTGAGATTCGTCGGAATCTCGAGTCGAAAGGCGTATCCGCAGAGAGACTAGCAAGTTTTAGGTCGCCTGCAGGGCTGCAAATTGGAGCGGTCACTCCGGAAGAGATCGCACTGAGCATTCTGGCAGAAATTGTTCAGCACTGGCACCAACAAGGGGCTTCCTCCGAAGCACGGCAAGCAGGCTAGGCCGGAGATCTCACTGAAGGCAAAGCCCATACTCGGGCAAGGGTCACCCCGTAAGACATCGACCAGGTCTTCGCTTCGTCAGATCCTCATTTTTCTTGTAAGGACTGGACGTACTCCGTAAGATTCACAGCGCGTTGCCGGACTATCAGGTCACCATGCGTGTCCAAGATCCGCAGAAGAGGACCCCAGATAGGCATCTCCCTTGACCCGTGGGCGGGTACGTCAGCCTCGCCAAGAATAGTGCTGGAAACATGGGCTGCTGGAAATTTCCCACCATTCCGCTTTGTGAGGGTCGTCAGGTCGGCGGGCGGAATCTTAAGCGCGGCGGCCGCAGGGCCGTTTCCCTTGCCGTCCTTGCCGTGACAGACAGCACAGTAACTCATGAACATTTCTTTGCCTGAAGTGGGCGAAGTATAGTGGATGGAGCCTTTCTTGATTTCCGGCTGCTGAGCTACTGCCGGAACGCCAAGTTGAACCAGCAAGAACGTGATCGTAAACAACCTGCGTTTAGTCATCTTGTCTCCTCAAAGAACGGCCGATTGCCCAGCTCTCATCTCAACCACAGATAACATCATTCTTAGGAACCGCTCTCGCACTGCGAAATCACCTTTCCGCGCTTTTCACGCACTCCCTGCGACGGCGTGCTCCCGTCGTCATCTTGGTCAGCTTTTTGCCGCAGAGGACGACCATCCCCGCCTCTCTTCAAAGCAACGATCTCGCCGATGATACTGAGGGCAATCTCCTCCGGCGTAGCCGCACCAAGATCTAAACCTGCTGGGGCCGATACGCAGTTCAGTTTTTCAGGACTTACCCCTTCCGCCAGGGCGTAATCCAGCACCAGCCTCGATCTTTTCCGGCTGGCAACGAGCCCAATATAAGAGGCATTCCCCTGTAGGGCCTTTTGCAGCCAAAGGTGGTCGCTCTTATGTTGGGTAACAATCACCACACACGTTGCAGGTGTCACTTTGCACGCATCGAAATCGATATCGTCATTAATCAAGGTATCGGCATGCGGAAACTTGTCTCGGGTCGCTCCAGGGTCACTTACTGTGACAGAAAAATTCAGGTGATACCCAAGTTCCGCTAGGGTTTCGGCAATGCGTCCATGTCCGAGAACTAACAAGGTGGCCTTCGGAATAACAGGTTCGATGAAGACGTCCATCAGTCCTCCGCAGGGCATGCCAACACCAAGCACTTCATCCATCATGTCGAGCGTGATTGTCTCGGACTTGCCCTCTGCAAGACACTTCTGAGCCTGGCTGCGGACGGCCGTCTCCGCGCACCCACCACCCACCCAGCCGGCGAGAACCCTGCCCTCCGCATCAATGAGTGCTTTCGCGCCCGGCTTGGCGGAGGTGGAACCCTCAACTCGGACAACGGTGGCCACGGCGAACGGTACCCGCTGTGCTGCCAGTTCGCCTGCCTTTTGATACAGCCCCGTCGACATCGTGTCTCAAACTCCTTTATGGGCAGCGCCCTCAATTACGCGAGCTCTCCAATCGTCAATGGCCAGCCTGATCGCATCCGGAGAGAGATTGCTGCAGAGCATTTTGTAGTCGGGCATACCACCCAGCGCCGCAGCCACGTTTCCTTGGAGCGCGCGTAAGCCTCCTCCACCGGCTTCCCCATGACCATCTCGGTGGCGATGGAAGAACTAGCGATGGCCACAGGGCAGCCCACGCACTTGAAGCGGATATCCACGATTCGGTTGTCCTCGATTCTTAGCGTTACCAACACGGTGTCGCTGTCGAATGGACTTTTGACCATGGCTGTGCCGGACGGGTTCGGAAGAGTACCGACGTTTCGCGGGTGCTGATAATGTTCGCGAACCAGTTCCGAATACACAAAATCCCCTCGTCAGGCAGTTTGCGCTGCCGGCCCGCTTTTTCCCCAAAGCAGCCGGTTGATCGATGTAAACACATCAATGTAGGGCAGAGCCGCAGCCATGCTTGCGGCTGCAGGCTCATAATCGGGCGTATCAGACAGGGGATTTAGCCAGATCAACTTGGCAACCCTTTGCTTCATGATCGCCAACTCTTCAGCCACCACCTCAGCTTTTTCGGTGTCGAGGCCGTCGCTCAGGATGATCAGCACGGTGTGGGTGGTTAGAACTTTGTGGGCATATTTCTGGTTAAACAGCCGGAAACTGTGCCCGATACGCGTTCCGCCCGACCAGAAAGGAACCTGGCGGGAAAGGTTCACCAGGGCGGTGTTGATATCAGCGGATCTGAAACAGTCCGTCACACGTTTTAAGTTGGTTCCAAATACGAATGATTCAGTCTTACCCCTAAGATTGTGCAGGGAATAAATCAGCTTGAGCAGAAGAGACGAATAAACATCCATGGACCGACTGACGTCCAGCAACAACACCAGACGGAGCCGCCGCAGGCGACGCTGTCTCCGGACCAGCGTCACAATGTCGCCGCCAAATCCGAGGCTGTGGCGCAGGCTCCTTCGCAGATCCACACCATGTCCCCGGCGTCCGACGCGCATACGCCGCCCCGGCTTGGTCGCCAATCGCTGGCTTAGTCGCTTGATTCTCTTCTCCATCTCCTTCAGCTCATCTTGCTCAATGCGGCTGAACAGCCGTCCCGCGAGAATTTCCTCGGGGCTGTACAAGGCGATTGAGGTCTCCTCATTCGGGTTGTGCCCATCGGGCGCAAGGTCAGCCGTGCCCTCCTTTTCCGCAAGGTGGTTCTGACTGGTGGGAGATCCGGTATGCTCGGGTGGCGTTTCGAAGAGTTGATGCGCACTCTGTTCGAATCCTCCCCAGCCTGTCCAGAAGGAATGAAAGAGTGCATCGAACCCATTGAGCTCCTCTCGGCGCGAGACAAACAAGCTCCGCAGGACCAAATAGAACCCCCGCCAGTCCGCCAGATCGATGTGCGGCAAGACGCGCAGCGCTTCCATCGCTTCCGCCGTGCCGGCCATGAACCCCCGTTTCCTCAACAAAGCACAGAATTGGAGCATGTTCTGCGGCAGGTCCCCCTCGGGTTGCCGGGCCGACACCTTGCGGTATCCCGACGGCTGAAGTGCACCGCCCAACGCCTCTAGGAAACTAGGGTCCATTTTGAACTGCCTCTACTTCGGCCAGCACCTCGTTCAGCTGATCCTTGGAAACGCGCTGAAGGTCGTGAATATCCTTGAAAATGCACCCTAAGGTGGCTTCCACGGAATCCCGGTCCAACCAGTCGCGATGCAACAGCAGCAGACTGGCGGCCCAGTCGAGTGTCTCCGCGACTCCGGGCTTCTTCAAGAGGCTCTTGGTGCGGATCCTTTGCATGAACGCCGTGATCTGTCGCGCTAGTTTCGGGTTGATCCCGGGTAGCCGCAGCTCCAGAATCGAAAGTTCCTTTTCAAAGCTGGGATAGTCGATCCAAAGGTATTGACAACGGCGCCGCAAAGCGTCGCTCAGTTCCCTGGTCCGGTTCGAGGTGAGAATGACATAAGGGATATGAGTCGCCTTGATCGTCCCCAGTTCTGGAATCGAAACCTGAAAATCGGAAAGGACTTCAAGCAGAAAGGCTTCGAATTCTTCGTCGGCACGATCAACTTCGTCGATGAGCAGGACCGCGCTTCGGTCAGGGTTCGTGATGGCTGAGAGCAGGGGCCGCTTCAGCAGGAATTGCGGGCCGAAGATAACCTCTTCTTTCTCCTCAACCGAATGGCTGGAGCCGTCCTCCAGGCGCATCCGCAGGATTTGTTTTTGATAATTCCACTCATAGAGAGCGGTCGAAACATCTAATCCTTCGTAGCACTGCAAGCGGATCAACTCGGTGTCGAGTATTTTCGCCAGAACCTTAGCTACTTCCGTCTTCCCAACTCCGGCATGTCCCTCAATAAGGATCGGCTTCTTGAGCTCCATCAGCAAAAAGATCGAAGTGGCAATCGCCTGATCCGAGACGTAGCCATTCTCATGCATGCGCAGCTCGATTTCATGGACACCCTGAATCATATGCGCGGGTTAGGTGCCAACCTTGGCAACCACCGGCTCCTCCCGCCCAGCTCGAAGGCGTTGGGCCGCAGCTTGGATTCCCTCCACGATCTTCTGATAACCCGTGCAACGGCAGACGTTCCCGTGAATGGACTCACGGATTTCACCGTCGCTGGGCTTTGCATTATGCTCCAACAAGTACTTGGCCGACATCAAGAAGCCTGCCGTGCAGAATCCGCATTGTAGCGAATGGTTTTCATGGAAACATTGCTGCAAGGGGCTCAGGTGGCCATCGGTAGCCAAGCCCTCGATTGTAAGCACCTCTTTATTGTGCGCCCGCATGGCGAGGAGATTGCACGATTTGACTGTGAGCCCATCGACCATCACAGTACAGGCGCCGCATTTCCCCTCGTTGCAGCCTCGCTTGGAGCCAGTCAACCCCGCATAGTCGCGGATAAAGTCGAGCAGCAATGTGCGTGGATCAATTTCCGCTGTGTACAGCTTTCCATTAATCCTCGATGAAACCCTGGGCATAAGTGTCTCCTAGTTGATCCCCCGCTGCGTACGTTTCCAGGCGGAAAGCAAGCTACGCTCGGCCAGGGTACGCACCAGTTCCTTCTTGTACTCGGATGAACCGTAGATGGCGTCAGCTTCCGGTTCAACCTCTTCGAAGGCGGCCTCGGCTGCCTTGGCAATCACTTCAGGGGTGACTTTCTTGTCGACTAGCACACTTGGTGCCCGCCCCAGTACCAGTGGACTGGAACGCGCCGAACCGATCACCATGCTCGCTCGTGCACATTGGCCTCCGTTGCCCAAAGTAATCAGGCTGGCCGCGGAAATGATCGCGTAATCCCCCTTCCGCCAGGCAAACTTCTCGTACGCGCTCCCGGTGGAAGCAGGTTGTTGTGGCAAGCGGATGTTGACCAGAATCTCGTCGCTGGCCAGTGCAGTCTCCAGGAGCCCCGCAAAAAACTTACCGGCCCGAATAAGGCGTCGCCCTTTACTGCTGACAGCCTCCATTTCTGCCTCCAGCGCCACCACCACATTGGGCGTGTCGCCGTGCGGGTCAGCCTGACAACAGGAACCTCCGAGCGTGCCGACATGGCGTACCTGCTCATCCGCGATTACCTCGAGCGCGTCGCCAACCATCCCGTATGCGGAGTTGAGGAGCCCCGACTTCTGCAACTGGTGGTAGGTAACCATGGCTCCGATCCTCAGGCCTTGGCGGGAATCCGCTTCGGCGGTGGTCAGTTCATCCAGTTCGCAGAGGTCCACCAGGTACTCGGGGCTGGCAATTCTCAGTTTCATCATGTTGAGCAGCGACTGGCCTCCTGCCAAGACACGGGCTTTACGGCCATGCTTAGCCATCAGCTTCACTGCCTCATCAAGACTGGTGGGACGGAGATATTCAAAGCTCCTCATGGGGTCTCCTCGTTCTTGCTCGGAGCGGAACCAGTGCCTGCAAAGGTTTTGCCCGGAGCGGAACCAGCACCTGCAAAGCGATCTTTTACCGCTGCGCCCACATCATGGGCCAACATGCGTGCCATACGGCCTACACCGACCTTCTTGACTTCATCGTCCTGGGCGCCTTCTTCCCCGATGTTACGGCGCAGATTGTTCACAAAAAGAGCGGTCTGCTCTTCGGTTTTGGCCTGCATGATCGAGCGCCCCAGGGACGCAACTTGACCCGTAAAGACAAAATTAGCGCCATATTTGACGCGGGTTTCGAGTTCAGACAGAGACATGAGTTCCAACGTCGTTTCCGCGCTGATCGAGCTGCCGATACCGCTGTCCTTGCCTTT
Organism: Terriglobia bacterium; assembly: GCA_020073105.1. Lineage (GTDB taxonomy): Bacteria > Acidobacteriota > Terriglobia > Terriglobales > Acidobacteriaceae > JAIQFW01. Next base: position 17,277 of record JAIQFW010000015.1, on the reverse strand, counting down.
GATACGGCTCTTCAAGAACATCGGGTCGCGGCGCTCGATGATTTCCACATTGAGCATAAAAGTCGCGGTAACGAACGACACTGCCACCTTCACTTTCGCCCGGTAGTGAGTCGCATCGATTGTCTCGACCGACTCGACCCCTGGAATGCATGGAGCAATCGTTTCCGGCGTGACGACGAATGTCCACACCTCTTGCAGAGGTTTTTTCAGCACGAACTCCTTTTCGAAATGCATGCAACTCCCTTACCGACACGTTAAGATGCTCGAGCCTTGGGGCCAGCTTGCTTGCCAAAACGTCGTTCCAGAAAATCTAGTGCGATCCTGTTCACCTGGTCCGGTATCAGCGCGAGGGCCATGTGGTCGGCCTTCGGTATCAAATTAATTTCCGATCCCGCTATCCGACGATGCACTTCCTCCTGGTACGGCGCACGTATCAGCGCGTCGTCTTCGCCACCTAGCACTAAGGTCGGCACCTTGATCTGTGAGAGCCTCTCCGCGGTGTCATGCTCAATATCCATGCGGTAGTGCGCAATCATGGTCTCCATCGGTGACCGGCCCGGGCCCTCCAGGGAACGCCGTTGGAACTGCAACACCTCATCGTCGTGCTCATCGAGATGGTCTGCACGAAACAGGTGCAGTACTGAATATTCGCCCAGAAGACGCTGATTTCCCAGCTTCGCAATTTCGGTCTGAACCTCAAATCGACGACGCAGAAACGGATACGGCCGGCACCAGGTTGCAATCAGGATGAGAGACCGGACCTTGTCGGGATGATGGATTGCCAGTTCCTGGCCAATGCAGGATCCAAGCGACCAGCCGGCAACATGAGCACTCGACACTTTCAGGTGGTCGAGTAAGCCAGCCGCATCCTCCGCGTAATTAGCAACGGTGTGTCCGTCCTTCGTGCGGTCAGTCTCGCCGGTGCCGCGGTTGTCATAACTGATGCATTGGTACTTGTGCTTGAACGCATCGATCTGCCGGCTCCACAAGGCGTGTGTCAGACCGGTTCCCATGATGAAGAGTACCGGTTCACCCTCGCCCTCCACTTGATAGTAGAGATTGACTCCGTTTATTTTTGCGTTTGGCATCGTTTTATTTCCTTTCTAGGCGACCGATGATCGAAGGCCTGACTCATGCAGGTAGCCGCGCCTATCGCTCATCTGCGGCCACCATTGGAGCCCGGCCGCGTAGTCTTTGCCTTCTTTATCCCCAACAGCACTTTGTCTGGGGTCACCGGCAATTCCGTGATTCGGACGCCAGTGGCGTCTTCTACCGCATTTGCTACCACTGCCAGCGGAGGCACGTTACCGGATTCGCCGGCCCCCTTTTGGCCCAAAGGGGTAACCCGCGACGGAACTCCACAGTCGTAGAACTTGCGCAAGTCCGGGACGTCGGTCGCGAGCGGAATGTAATAGTCGCGATAGTTTCCGTTCAGAAGCTGACCATTCTCGTCATAAATTAAATCCTCGCCCAAGGCTTGCCCCAGCCCAAAGGGCACCGACCCTTGATGTTGTCCTTCCACGATCATTGGATTAATGACCACGCCTGAGTCATCAGCCATTAGATAGTCGAGAATGTCCACCTTCCCGGTGCCAGGGTCAACCTGCACTAAAGCAGCATGCGCGGCGCCGTTGTAGCTGACCACCATATTGCCGCGACCGTTCTCGTCCAAGCGCGTAGTCGGGCTGTCGTACGACTGGGTCGTCTCGATTGGACCCGCCTCCATACCGGGCGGCAGGTCGTGAGTATGAAAATGGCAGAGTATCGCCACATCCTGGACCGAGATCTTCTTGGACGGAACTCCCTTGACGGAAATCCAATTTTCGGCAATCTGGAGGTCCCCCTCTCCCACCTCCAGCTTGAAGGCTGCGACCTTGAACAACTTCTCCTTAATCACATCTCCGGCTCGCTTAAGCGCACTGCCAGTAATGGTGATTGTGCGACTCCCCCATGTTCCAAGACCGTGTGGCCCTTGCGAGTCGTTGCCAATGACCCGCACTTTGTCCAGGCTGACTCCTACCTGGTCGGCGCAGATTTGTCCCAGGGTTGTTTCGATTCCCTGCCCGTGGGGACAGGCGCTGGTGAACACCGTGACGGTGCCGTCGGGTTCGATCCGAACCCGGACCGAGTCGTAATCCGTATCAATCTGCGGGTGGCGGCAACTGCTGTGCTTCAGCGTGCAGCCCCACCCGATGCCCTGGTATGGTTTCCGGTTCGTCTGCCAACCCAACCGTTTCACCTCTTCCATCACCTTCTCGATCGCTGCGTCGATACCGGTGCTGTCAATTACCTGGCCGCTCGCCATGGTGTAGGGACATTCGTCTCCTTTGACCGTGTTCTTCAACATTAAGTTCTCGGGCGTCACTCCCAGCTTCACCGCGGCCATGTGGACCAACGAGTCGCGAACGTAGCTGGTCTGGGGCACACCGAAGGCGCGATAGGCCCCGCCCGGATTCTTGTTGGTGTACACGTCAACACCGTCTACCCACACATTGGGGTACTTGTAGGGGAGCATTCCGACATGGGTTCCGATCTGGATGACTTGTGTACCCCAGCTCGCGTACCCACCCTGGTCCTGAACGATCTTGCTGCGGTAACCGATGAACGTGCCATCCTTCTTGAGCATGAGCTCGGCATAGTGGATCTGCGAACAGCGGGATGTGCACGCCTGAAACACTTCTGTGCGGTCCAGGATGAGGGAGACAGGGCGCTTTGTAACTAAGGAGAGGTATGCCGCGAGAACTTCGTGGGCGAACAGCTCCGCCTTTGAACCAAACCCGCCACCCATGTCCGGAACCATGACGTGGATGTTATTCGCCGGGTAACGGAGTACTTCGGAGAGTCCATCCCGTACAAGATGCGCCACCTGGGTCGAAGACCAGACAGTAAGCTTGTCCAGGTACTGGTCGTAGCTCGCCAGTACCCCGTGCGGCTCCAATGCGTTACAAACCGGGCGATTGGAATAGAAACGCCCGGACACGATCAAGTCCGCCTCCTTCTCCGCCTTAGTGATATCACCGGCGCGCAGCTTGTATCGGGAAAGGATATTGCTCTCAATGATCCGCTGCTCCACTAGTTCGGGATGGATCAACTCGGCCTCAGCCTGCATGGCCTTTTCCGGGTCGGTGTACACAGGCAACTCTTCGTAGTCGACTTCGATAAGCTCCAAAGCGTCCATCGCGGCATAGGGATTCTCTGCCGCCACCACCGCGACTTCGTCGCCAACAAAGTGAACCTTGTCAATGGTGAGCGCACGGCGGTCTCCCACCGGCCATCCCGTACCGATCTGCCCCCAGTAGGCAACCTTGTCCTTGATGTCCTCGCCGGTCACAACTGCCACTACTCCGTTAAGGCGTTCAGCCGCACTCTTGTCCATGCTTTTAATTCGCGCGTGGGCAAACGGGCTACGAAGAACCTTGGCATACAGCATGCCCGGCAGCTTCATATCGGCAACGAACCGACTCCGCCCCATCAGGATGTGGTAGTCTTCTTTCCGCAATACCCTTTGTCCGATATACGCCATATAGTCTCCTGCCCGCCTTCGTTCCGAGCCTAGCGGTTAATCACCGCGATTGCATTCACTTCCACCATGGCATCAGGGTGTGCCAGTTTACTGACCTCCACCAGCGTCGCTACCGGCCGGTTCGAACCAAAATAGTCGCGCCTCGCCTGCGCGATTTTCGAGATCAAACGAATGTCAGTGACGTACAGACTGAGCATTACGACATCCTGCATCGTCGCTCCAGCTTCTTCTAGGATGCCCTTCATATTCTCGAACACCTTGCGAGCCTGCTTGTCTGGATCACCCTTGCCGGTCAGGTTAAGTTGGTCGTCAACTGCAAGTTGCCCCGCCACAAACACTAGGTTGCCGACCCGGATGCCCTCGGAATAATGTGTGTTAAGTATTTTGTCGAAGTGGCCTTCCTTGATAACCTGCCGTTCGAGCCGTCCAGACTTTCCCTTTGTTTTCGATGTTGGCGACATTCGCTACTTTGCCTCCGCAGTTTTCGGTTGAGGGACAACCATGTTCTCCAGCGTCCCAACGCCCTCCAGGCGCACAGACACCACGTCCCCGACTGTTAGGGGGCCGATTCCTGAAGGTGTGCCGGTAGCGATGATGTCACCCGGACACAACGTCATGATATTGGAGATATAACTCAAGATCTCGGCCACCCCGAAAATAAGGTCACCGGTATTTCCCGTCTGCTTGACGACCCCATTGACCAAGCACTCTAGCGCCAGGTTACGAGCGTCCACCTCAGTTTCGATCCACGGACCCACCCCACCAAAGGTGTCGAAACTCTTGGACTTGACGAACTCGATGGGAGGTTTCTTGAACTGGATGTCGCGTGCGGTGATGTCATTAAAGCAGGTGTAACCCAGTACATATTCCAACGCCCGTGCCACGGGGACGTTCTTGGCTGGCTGTCCAATCACAAAAGCCATCTCTGCCTCGTAATCCACGCGGTGACTTTGAGGGGGATATTGGATACAATCGTGCATCCCGATCAGAGACGAAAGGGGCTTGTAGAACAGCACCGGCTCATCAGGAATTTCGAGCTTCAATTCCGCTGCGTGGTTACGATAGTTCATTCCCAGGGCTATAACCTTGGTCGGCACTGTGGGCACCAACAACTTCACTTCACGGATCGGTATTGGGTGACCGTCAGTCCGCGGGTCGCTGAAAATGTCACCTTCAATGGGGCGGACGACCTCGCCATCTACGATCCCGTAGGAAACCTTTTTCTTGTAAGCAAATCTTGCAAATCTCATATCCACCCATGACCGTGCTGCTTGGATCCTGCGCGCACTGCGCTAGGCAGCAACCTCGCCAGATCTCTTGGAGCCGGTACTCAGAGCTCTGACCGCCGGATTTTCTGCCAGTCTCCAACCGAACGTGATGGTCTGTTCAAAACTCCAGTCCTTCTTCGTGGGCCAAGGTCGATCCAGATCGACGAGCTCACCAGCCTTCATCACAACAAGGATTTTTCGTAGATCTTGCAGGACAGAAATATCGGCGAGAGGGTCACCGTCGACGACCAACACGTCAGCCAGCGTGCCGGGCTCGATCGTACCGATCTGGCCGGCAAGGTCAACGGTGATTGCATTCAACTTGGTGGCGGCAACGATAGCTTCCATGGGAGTGAAACCCAAATACTTCACATAGGTTTCAAGTTCTCTGGCGTGCCAGTGGCCGTAGGGAATCAGAGCAAAGCCACTTTCGGAGCCGATCAGTAGCGGCAGGCCAGCTTTGTGGGCCTTGGATAAGATTGGGATGGCACGGTCCAACTCCCACTTGCAGCCATCAATCATGGATTGGGGGAGGCTGCAATCCTTGCCGAATTCCACCGCGTTGGTCAGGTATGTCAGGCTCGGCATGAGCGGGGTCTTATTTGCCAGCAAGACATCGAGGTGTTCATCGGTCATCAGGGTGCCATGCATAACCCAATCAAACCCAGCCCGCGAACAATCTGCCGCAGATAAGCCAGCGCGGGCATGCGCGGTTACCCTCCGCCCCAATCTGTGCACTTCCTTTGCAACTGCTGTCAGTTCCTCCAAGGAGAGGGATGAGGTGTCGGCGCCCGCAGTTGGATTGCTAATGTCGCCGCTGGCTGCCACCTTGATCAGGTCCGCTCCCTCCTTCACCTGTTTGCGCACCTCGGTGATCATTTCCGGAAGAGTGTTGGTCAGCACCCCGATTCCGGTGGGCACATTTACCCAGGTCGGAAAGTAGTCCGCGATTCCGTTGTAGCTGGTCAAGAACGGCCCGGCGGCAAATATTCTGGGGCCTTCGAACATGCCTGAGTAGATGGCATCACGCACCGCGACAGAAACCATACAGGTGCTGCCAGGATCACAGATGGAGGTTACGCCCGCTCGCAGCACCTTCTGGGCATTCCACACAGCACGGATAGCCCTGTACTCACGACTAGCGCAGATGTCTGACTCCTCCTGCGTGCGCACGTCTCCGTAGCTGATGTGGCAGTGGCCGTCAATAAGAGCCGGCATGATGGTCTTTCCAGCGGCATCGATCACGCGTGCGCTGGCATCCGCCTTCACGTCGGCTCCTACGGCGACGATCTTGTCACCCTCCACCAAAACGGATGCATTCTTCAAAGGAGGCTTGCCAGTTCCATCGATGATGGTCCCGTTCCGGATGAGCGTTCTTTTGGTCTGACTGGCCTGGGTCGACATTCGATGCCTCCTTAGTAATTTGCTTCAACGAACCCTTAGAACGACACTTTCAGTCCAAATTGGATCTCTCGCGCATCTGTGCTGGTTTCCGTAATCCGACCGAATGTCGGTGAACTGATATCGTTGACCGGCGGCAGGAAGTTCGGGTGGTTAAAGAGATTGAAGAACTCAGCTCGGAATTGGACCTTCCACTTTTCCTGGATATTGAAATTCTTGAAAACTGACAGGTCGACAGCCTTAAGAGTCGGTCCACGGACAATGTTTCTTCCTGCATTACCAAAACCACCGGAAGGGGGGAGGGCCTGAAAGGCTGCCGTGTTGAACCAACTCGCAACCGTGTGCGGCCCGGCGTTGGGGTCTCCAACGAGGTTCGGGCGATCGGTTGGACCGTACTCACCGGTAGTGGAAGGATTTGCCGAATCCACGACCGTAAATGGATAACCGCTGTTCAAACTCACAATACCGTTAGTCTCCCAGTCGCCTAGCAACATGCGAGTCACAGCATTGGCATTCTTCCCGGGGCCGGGAAGGTTCCATGTCCCACTAAAGACAACGCGATGGGGAACATCAAATGATGAAAGACCTCGCTCCGCCTTCAAATCGTAAGAGTTCTGGGGAAACACAGGATGCCCCAGAATGTGGTAGTAGGTGATGGCTTGCGAGTTGTAGTCGATCGTTTTTGACCAGGTGTAAGCGCTCACGAACGATACACCGTGACTCATTCTTTTCGTTGCCGAAATCTGCAGGCCGTTATAGTTGGAGGCGAACCTGGTACCGTGATCATAAATCAAGCCCAGCAGGGGGTAGGGGCGGCGGTCTTGAGCATTGGCAAAGGTGCTCTGGCCCGGTATGAAAACCGGCTGATTGGTCTCCACACTACCCAGTAGTTTGGTCGCCGAGTTCCCGACATAAGCGACGGTTACACCGATGTCAGAGGTAAGAGCTCTTTGCAGTGAAAGGTTCCACTGCTTCACGTAAGGCGATCGATTGTGGATTCCTGGCCCGAACAGCGAAGAAAATGGCAATACGGTGGTTCCTGGTTTGTCGGCGTCGGCTTGGTTTTGAGGCAGATCTGGATTGCTGGTGATCGGATTCGCGAACGTTGTCGGGTTGAAAGGATCGGGCGTGTAGAAGTACAACGGAAATTCCGGTGGATTCAGGCTTGAGTCTGCGTACGGAATAATCGGGGCAACGTCGTAAAAGATGCCGAAACCACCGCGCAAGCTGGTCGTGCCCTTTCCGGTCAGGTCCCAGGCAAAGCTTAGCCGGGGAGCAAAGTTGTTCTTGTCAGTTGCGATCACGCTGCGTGGAAAGCCTGGATCACCAGCAAAAACCATTCCAGCAGGCGCTTCGGGGTGAAGCTTCGAAATAGTCCCAGCGGCAGCGTTTTCGGGCGAGAATGCGGCGAGACGGTTATGGACCTCAGTCGGAGCAGTCTGCATTTCATATCGCAGACCGTAGGTTAGTGTAAAACGTGGGTGCAGTCGGTAGCTATCCTCGACAAACCAATTGAAACCGGTTGACCGGAAATTCCTGGCCGGATCGCCCAACGCTCCGGAAACGAACGAAGGCATCCCCAACAGCATGTCTGCAACCGGGTTGAAGCTAAAAAATCCCAAGCTAAAATAAATCCCCATTCGAACAAAGTAAGCCTGCGAGTCCATGATGAAGCGATTGACCTCGGCTCCCGCCGTAAAGTTGTGTTTCCCATGGACGTACGTCACCGTATCCTGGAATTGATAAACTTGGTAGACCCTGAAAACGTCGCCATCAGCATTGCCGATACTCGAATATCCACCGATTCCGAACTGGGGGAAGACATCCCCGAGCCCGGTTTGGCCGGCTTGCGGAAAAGTAAAGCCGAACGGAAGACGCCCCAAACCGCTCTTGGGGCGGCCAAAGACCACATTGTTGTGTTGGTATGTAAAGCGGATGTCGTTGGTGAACTGAGTCCCTGCGAGAATGTGCCACGCGGTCAGATTGCTGGTCGTGGACCTGTCCTGGGTGGGAAAGCCGGGCACACTAATAGGCCCCGAAAAGGCGAATCGCTGAAAGTTCTTCAGTGCTGTCTGATTTTGATAGACGTACCTGGCACCGATGTTCTGCCTTAAAGTTAGCGAATCGTCCCAGCGCACCACGCCTTGATCACTTTGTTGACGACCGATTGGCGCGCCACTCCACAATGTATCCTGATCGTTGACTATTCCGTCTCCATTGCTGTCGGTGTTGGGAATGGGATAAAGGTTCAAGACCTTCTGGGCCAGAGGATTGATTAGGGTCGGGTCGAAGTTGAGGGGACCCGAGAAGGGGAGGTTAGTAAAAGGATTGATGATCGATCCGGCAGGAGAGGAAGAGAAATCCCCGTTGCGATTTGCAACTGACGGTACAACGGCATTAATTGCTTCCCCGCGTATCTGTCGCAATCCTTCATAGGACACGAAGATGAAGTTTTTGTCCTTCTGGATCGGACCGCCGACGTTCACGCCAAATTGGTGGCGGTTCAAGGCTGGAACCTTGTCGAAAAAGTAGTTCCGCGCATCGAACACCTTGTTCCGAAAGAACTCGTACGCCCCTCCGTGAAATTGGTTGGCACCAGACTTGGTCACGATATTGATGACCGCGCCCCCTCCTCTTCCATAGCGGACACTCGTGAGGTTAGTCTGAATTTTGAACTCTGCGATTGCGTCGGGGTTAGGCACAACCGTCGCAGTATTAAAGTAAGGATCTGTGATGAAACCACCATCGAGAACGGTGTAATTGTTGGATTCGCGCAGGCCGTTCACCTGAGGCTGTGACTCCAGTGCGCCCGACACTTGTGGAGTTCCAATCGAGCCCCTGCCCGCATAAGGTGGCAGAACGCCAGGCTGCAAAACCGCAAGTTGGAAGAAATCTCTCTTGTTCAGAGGAAGTTCTTCGATGCGCTGAGAGACCTCCACGTTACCCAACGATGCCGATTGCGTGTCGACCAAGGGGGCGTCCTCGGAAACGACAATCTTCTCCTCAACCTGAGAAACCTTGAGTGTGAAGTCAACCCTTGCCGTCTGGGCGAGCAATAGATTGATGCCGGTTCGTACCACTGTCCCAAATCCTCGCGACTGCGCTTCGACCTCGTATTGACCCGTCGGCAGCTCACTGGCGGTGTAATACCCATTCGCGTCGGTGCCTACAGTTCTTGAGACGCCTGTCTGGGCGTTCTTTATGGTGATCGTTGCGCCCGCCATAGCCGCACCCACTTGGTCGTGAACTGCACCAACGATCGTCCCAGTGCCTTGAGCGTGCGATTTCTGGCTGAGCCCCACCAAGGTTAGTACAACGAGCGAAACCAGGATCAGCCTTGCCCCGTTTCCGGCATGCATCTTCATATGCCCCCCTCTTAGAGACGGTGTGAAAAACAATCCTGCACGTCACCCGCGGGGCGATTGTCTACGCCGTCGCGAGGTCGAGCTCAACTGTTTGTTCTTTGCGAAAGGGCACTACGATCCGAGACCAGCCTAGAAGACGAGCGCTATCCCGTTTTGGGGACGGGCTCGTCCCTGGCCTCGGACAAACTGCACTCCTGTTCAACTCTTTTCAAATACGCAAGAACTCCTTGGCACGAATGTGCCAAGTGACGCCGCAGCACAGCCTTCAGACCGACTGTGTCTCGGGCTTCCACAGCTGCCACGATCTCGGCGTGTTCGAGGTCAGCAGCATGCCGGTCAAATTGATCGGAAACATACATGCGGACGTATGGGGTCGTGAGATTGCGCAACATCTCAATGACGGAAACCAGCCGTGTCCATCCGGATGGCTTATAGATGGCCTGGTGAAAGAGGTCATTCAGGCCAATCCAGACGTCTAACTCAGAGGTCTCGACCATCTTTTCCTGAATGTCGCAGATTTCCCGGAGTTCAGACTCGCTCATGCGTTTGAGTGCACGTTGCGCGGCGTTCGTCTCCAGCAGAATGCGTATCTCATATACTTCTTCAATCTCCTCGGGAGACATGGTCGCCACCACCGCTCCGCGGCGAGGATAGAATGTGACCAACCCTTCCGCTTCGAGGGTGCGAAGGGCCTCGCGGGTTGGGATCCGACTAACGTTCAACTTCTCCGCCAGGTCCGCCTGATTCAGCCTTTCATTCGGCTTGATCATGCCGTTCAGAATCGCGTTGCGGATTTTGTCCGTCACGATCTGCTGAATGGTCTTGTAATCGCTGGGGATCACGAAGCTATCGCTCATCACACCACGCTCCAAACCCAGAAAACTGCATTGTCAAACCAGACTTGATGAATATCGTATACAGTATTCACACCGGCAGCACGGAATTGTATACAATATCCTCCGCGTGTCAAGCGAGAATATGTATTTTTGCCCCGCCAGCATTCGCCGCCCCCGCGCCGTCATTTCTCCCCCTGTCCGGTCACGAGCTATAGCAATTGACGTTCCAAGACTTAGCCCTTTTGGCCGAACTCTTCGTGAGCCCTGGCCTCAGCCACCAGTTCCGGACCTGCCCCTACCGTACTTGAAAGAACCTTCGAGCACGCTTTCAAGAAAGCTCAGCGTCTTCCCCGTCGCTCGTCAGGGTTCGCGGGAGAACGATGCCGTAATCAGCGGACGGAGGCCGAATCGTGTCTTCAACTGATTCCCTCCCTTCCTCCGGCTCACATGGCTGGTACAACCCGCCATGAGCTCTGGGGGCTTCCTGTTCCCGCTTGGTTGGACGCAAGACTTGAATTTGCCCTTGCTTGGTGAGTGGGTGGTCGAACTGATCCACGAATGTGATGTGGAATGGCACGATCGCACCATTGCGATATTCGGCAGGAATCGGTCTAAAACTCGTCGCCAAGATCCGACCTTCGACCATATCGCCCGCACGATGAAACCGGAGATAGTTCTGTATGCGCTGATTGAGCACTTCGTGCCTCGAATATTCAATATCGCCAAGCGCCCAAACCGGGCCTCTCTGGTTCTCGAAGCTCTCGAGCACGGCTTGGGTATCCCAAGAGGTACCAACCAGACAATCTTTCAGTATCAACCCCGATTGCAGGGGAACAAATCGAGTCAAAATGTCGTAAACAACCCCGCCGCTGCGAAGAACGTACATCATGCTTGCCGGCGGAGAAGCGATCTCGATGGTGAGCAAATGGGGTGCTTCCTCCTCCGGAACCTCAGGGTCGAATCCGAGAGCGCACAATTTCTTCGCGTAAGCTAGATACGCCACCATCTCATCCTTGGTCAGCCTGCTTTTCAAATGTGGCATTTGTCCTCCGTAACTACTTACTAGATTTCTTGCACACCCTACACACCCTTCGCGCCTTCACAGGTGCGTTATTCCTTAGCAACCTGAGCTTCCTCGCAATCTGGACACCCGGTTACACTCTTCCCGACACTGAAGCTGCGGGCCAACTGGTGCACCCGGCAACTGTTCGCTCGATCGAACACGATGACCATGCCGATGTTCTTGCGATGGCGGTGCACCCCGAGCTTTTGCAGTCTCTTGCCGAGCTCCTCCTCGCTGTATTCACGATTCTCCCCGCGCGAGCGCAAGAGAGCATTGGTGAGTGCGGCCAACTCTTTCATGGCTGTTTCGCTTTCGCTCGCATGCCGAAGCGACAATAACACTTCGATCATTGCCGAACCCGGATCCCAACACCGCTGCGCGAGAGCGTCACGCTCTTGTGCCTGAAGCAGGGGCAGCCATAGTGACTCAACTTGGTTACCGTTCGGACTGCAGGTTTGCAGCGTGCCAGCAAGGTCACTCATGGGCGGTGCCGAACCGTTGGATCGAGATTGGCGAACTTGCTGTAAATGATGTAGTCGGTACAACAGGAAACGCGGCTGAAAGTGGTCTGCGATCTGAACTTGCCTGGCCTCGTCCAGCGGTGGCGGCCCGCGGCGGGCAGGAGGCAAGGCGAGATGGAGGCTGTGCTCACACCACGAGTGTGCGGCGCTATTCGCCCCCATGAAAATTGACTTTGAGCTCACTAGATCGAGCACGTCGCCCCTGGTTCCGGGTACAAGGACTCCTCGGTAGTTGGAGTCACCGCAAAAATCAAGGAGTCGAGACGTCATCCCTGGCTGATTGATGAGCCAAGTGGGCCGCAAGGCCATCAGCGCACAGAGTGAAGCGCGGTTGAGTTCCGCGAGGAGCAGAGGATGACGACAGATGCAGCTGAGCAGCTGGAACAGCGTGATCGCGAGGCCCATGTCCGATCCGTAAACGAAGAGAGTAGGCGGGCTGGACAGAAAATCTGCGAACCAGCAAGTACAAATCCAACCCGTAGCCAGCGCAGCTTCAGCAGCGGAGAAACCGAGATGAGTCTCCAGCAGTTCTCGGGTTTCGGTAAACAAGTCCGACCCTTTGCCGTAGTCGGCGACGCTGTTGGGTAGCCTTGTCGCTTTCCAAATGCTGGGATGCAGGTCAACCGGTTGGTAAATCTTGCCCTCGCGTTCGACCTGCGCCGCGATGGTCGATTTTCTTCCGTTCCACGAGAGCAACCTGGGCTTGTCGCCCGTCCCACCAACGAGCTCAACCGCTGTGCCATCGCCGAAGATCGTTCCCGCGGTCGAGACAATCTGGGTTTCCGATCCAGAATGGCCTTTCGGTAAACGAGTAGTCCTGGCCACGGGGCACCTCCATCGCGTTGCGGTCGCCATGATCAGCGGTATAGACCTGCACACGCTGACTCAAGTTCGTCTTGGTCAAAAACTGAACTACGATGGAAACGCGTCCGAAGGGATGGTTAGAATGTCTGGGAGCTTGCTCGTTACGTCTTGATTATACCCTGGTCTCCGCAGAGCGCAAGCGATTTTCTGGACTCAAGACAGTGGCGTCGGCTGAACAAAACTCCCCTGACACACTCTTATCAGGTCGTTGTTCCCTGTGATGTCATTCGCTCTGCCGTCCGGTCAGTAGCCAATCGACGGACTTTCCGAACTCTTTGCTGATAGCTAGCAGTACGGCGGCGCCTGGCTCCTTCTCCCCATGTTCCAGCGCCGACAAGTAACCTTGCGTGACACCAACACGGCGCGCGGCAACGGTTGCCTCGGACATCCAGCATCATTTCCAGTCGGTGTCGTCGTGGGCACTTCTGCTATCGTCGGACTCCGCCTCGGCAAGCGATGAGTCGTACCTCCTCGACTCTCCCATGAGTGTACTGGCATTCTTCGCCAACGCCCGCGGTCCTGTGAAGATGGGAGACTTGCCTTCCCGAGTTCAGAAGCAACTGCGGCGCGGCCCATATTTTTGATTCCGGGAAGACACGGAGCCACTGGCAAGAGCGCTTGACCAGTGGCTCCAATCCCAGGCAAGACCTAAATCCGAAAAGGTGAAGAATGAGGCGTTCTTCCTGGCGGTTGCGTAATTTCGGTAGAGCTCAGGAGAATCGAGGCGAGAAAAGAGCGGCCTTCTAGTGAATAGTCGGCAACTCTTCCCTTACCGGATTATGGGAGGGTTGCCCGTTACTCGGGAGCAATCACGGGACACATTAAGCGGCTCTAGAAATCGAAGGACTCTTCACTTCAATCCCTCCACCACGTACAAGGATCCCAGAAAGCGCAACGTAACATAAACCGAAGTCTTGCTGCGTTCGGCGTACTGCAGGTAGAGGAGCGTAGAACCCGCTTTCTCCTTTAGTTCCACCTTCCGAAGTGGCGTCCGCTTTCCGGTCGCCACTTCCACCCGATCCACGCGGGTGTCCCACGGAGTTCCCGAGTACACCAACAGCGCTTTCCCGTCCTCCGTCCATTGGCCAACCCTCCCCTCGGGCTCGATCCCCGGGACCGGTTGCACTTTCTGGGTCCCGAGATCAAACACCATCGCTTCCCCGGAGACGTTCTGCCCGGCAATGCGCTTTCCATCGCTGGCGACGACCGTTCCCCTGAAATCAGCGGGCCCCAGAGGCTCGGGCTTTCCTCCCACAAGATCCATCTCATAGGTCCGCAGCGGTTGCCCTTCGGTTGCTCCGGTAAGCAGTAGATGTTTTCCATCCGGGAACCAAGCCACGTGTGTGAGGCTCACAATGTCGCCCACGGGCAAACGCCGGCTTTCTCCCGCTCCAATCGGGTGCAGCGCCACCTGCGGAGGTCGGGAGAAGACGATCGCAGCGACTGTGGTCCCGTCAGGTGAAAATCTCGGATCTGAGCCCGGGCCCAGCGCCACTGGCGCAGAACCATCCAGCTTCCTGTAAACCACCAGATAGAACGGCCCCGCCGGTCCAGACCATTCCTGAAAAACCATGGCCTTCCCGTCGGGCGAAATCTCGGGTGCCCCCGAGCCATTGAACCATTCCAGGCCCCGCCGTTCTTTTCCGGTGGCGGGGTCGATCGCCGTGATCTCGGTGCGCGCCTGCTCGTTGGCAAGAAGGACACGCCCATCCGCGGCGATGTCGAGAATCCGTGTCCGATTCGGTGCCGCCAAGATCTCCCGCTGTTTGCCTGCAAGGCTGACCCCACTCAACAACAGATCGGCCGACTGCGTCTCCCCGGCGGCGGTGAACCAGATTTCCGTGCCGGTCCGGGACCAGGCCAACCCCCGCGTCGCAGGAAACTCCTGGGTCAATTGCTTATGATTGCCGGCGTCATCCACAACTGCCACCCATCCCCGGTCATCGTCGTACACCGGATGTTCCAGGAACGCAACCTGCTTGCCGCTGGGCGACACCCGCACATGATCCACGTAGCCGGAGGTGGTGAACAATACTTTCCCGGCGGGATACTCCAGTTGCACTTTGCGGTCCGCATAGCGCACCACCGCCAGGGTCTTGCCATCGGGAGCGTAATCGGCCGCAATGACTTCCCGTTCGAGCGAACGGGGCGTGCTCCCGGCCATTTGTGCCTGCGCCATCGTGCCGTTCAGAAAATTGTGGTGATAGATGGGATCCACCGCGAGTTGCATGTCTCCGGCAGGGGAAAGTGCCAGCAGCCCTGCGCTGGGCAGATCCAGTTTCGTGGATTGGGGGAATTCCGTGCCGACTGAGTACACCTGCATTGGCTCGTCGCTCCACTGCGCGCTATAGACGACCGTCTGCCCGTCCTTGGCGAAGCGTGCATTCGAGATATAGCCCTGTTGATACGTCAGCCGGGTGAATCTTGGCTGTGGTTTGACGGCGGACCACCGGCCCACCATCCACGTCCCCGCCGCCAGTACTAGCACAACCGTCAATGCCCCAACCAGCCACCACGGGGTGTTGGCTCGCCAGCCGCTCTTTACCGGCGCGGCGGAAGTCGATCCCGACTGCGATGTGGTTGTTATCCACTGCAGCTCGCTGGCCAGATCGCTCGCGCTCTGCCAGCGTTCTTCAGGATCTTTCGCGAGGCATTTCTTAACCACTCGTTCCAACGCCGGCGGTGTGAGCGGCTGCAATTGCGTAATCGAGGGAGGCTCAGCGGTCAGAATGGCGGCGATCAAACTCGCCCGGCTCCTCCCGGAAAACGCCGGCTTACCGGTTGCCATCTCATGGATCAACTCCCCGAAGGCAAAAATATCAGTGCGTGCGTCCGCCTCTTTTCCCTCCACTTGCTCCGGCGCCATGTACTGGAACGTGCCGACGATCATGCCGTCGCTGGTCAGCTTCGCTTGTTCCACGGTCATTTCGGTGAGTTCGTCCGCCAGCGACGCCCCGCCCGACTGTTTCGCCAGGCCGAAATCCATCAGCTTGGCACCGCTCTTGGTCAGCATGACGTTCGCTGGCTTCAGGTCGCGGTGCGTGATTCCCAGCTTGTGCGCTTTGGCCAACGCATCGGCAATCTGTGTGGCATAACGCAGAGTCTGGTCCGGCGGCAACGGCCCCTTCAGCAGCCGATGTTCAATTGTCTCGCCCTCCAGGTACTCCATGACGAGAAAATCCACGCCATCCTGATGACCGATGTCATAGAGAGTGCAAATGTGAGGATGCGAGAGTTTGGAAACAGCTTTGGCTTCGCGCTCCAGGCGTTGCTTTAGAGCAATGTCGGAGGAAAGGCCCGCAGGCAGAACCTTAATCGCGACCTGGCGGTCGAGGCGCTTGTCGCGGGCGCGATACACCTCGCCCATACCGCCGGCACCGAGCGGTGATTGAATTTCATAGGGGCCAAGTTTCGTACCAGAGGTAAGCGCCATGAGTGGCGCAATTATAGCCTGTGGCAGCACGTTGGAGCAGATGTGACGAATTCTGCGCCGGTGGTCGGCAAACCGGAACCTATGCGCTTCTACTGGACGAGCGCACCGCGGCGCTTGATACCAAAAGTGCGGACCTAGTCATCGCGCTGACCGATTAGGTGATTACACGTGATAAGCTGACCACCCTGATGGGGACACACTCCATGCACCAGGCGGCAAGTCTGGGAGACCGCCTGATCATTGAGAATCGGGGAAGAACTCGTGCGTCAGCTTCAGCCGAGTGCCTCTCTGAACCAGGCTGAATTCGAGGGTGACGCGTGCCTGAACGGAACTCGATGAGCACCCCGCTTACCGAAGCGTTGTTCCCGGGTGGCCTCATTCGCCCTCCCGTCCGGTCAGTAGCCAATCGACGGACTTTCCGAACTCCTTGCAAGAGACCACAGAGTCACGCCACGCGACTCTGTGGCGGCAACAGAAAGCCACACCAACTTCCGGCCCGCGACCACCCGGAAGTTGCCCCGATCAGTCGATACATGCGCGTTTATCGAGACCAATCCGGGGAGATTAGTTCCGGTTAGCCCGTCACTCGGGCGTATCCCACAAACGTGTTGACCCTCTATGCTGATGGGGAAAGTACGGGGTAAACTTCAGGCGCATCGCCATAGGTGTCCTCGGTAGATGCGATGTAGCCTATCGGAGGAACCATGACTCTTCTGAGAAAGAACCGCTGCGCCGCGATCCTTTTCTTAGTCTCCACGGTGCTGACTCTGGCTGGGCAGGAGCCGCCGTCGCCCTCACCGGAGCAGGGAAAACATCAGCAGAGGTCGCTGGCTGGCAGCAGGGCGAATCCTAACATCGTCCTGATGCTCACAGACAATCTCGGCTATGGTGAGCTCGGGATCTATGGCGGCGGCATCCTTCGTGGAGCGCCTACGCCCAGAATCGACAAACTTGCCAGCGAGGGCACCCGACTATTGAATTTCAATGTTGAGGCTCAGTGCAC
>JAIQFW010000198.1 GCA_020073105.1 Terriglobia bacterium | reverse complement strand
AGCCCCTCCAACGCGTTTGATTTGAACTGCTTTTCGTCCAAACGGATTTCGGAGACGACGCTGCCCCAGTAGTCTTCCAGTGGACCCTGCTCCGAACCGTGCACCTGGCCGACAGGGGTCAAGATAATGTCCATGGCTTGCATTCTCTCTTCTGTCATGCCGAGCGTAGAACGAGGCTCGCTTTGCGATCCTGGTTCGAGTCGAAGCATCCCTACCTGCAAGCATCCCGCTGGTAATAGGGATTCCTCGCTTCGCTCGGAATGACAACTCGGACGGGGATGCTCACTTCACCGCGTCCTCCACCCACTTGAGATACTCCTCGCTGCCCGCATCAACCGGCAGACTCAGGCATTCCGGCAGTTCGTAGCAATGCATTTCCTTGATGGTGTCCCGCACCCGCTCGAACAACGAAGCGGTGGTCTTGATCATCAGCAGCCATTCCTCGCTCTCTTCGGTCTTGCCCTTCCAGCGGTAAATCGACTGCACCCGGGACACGATGTTCACGCAGGCTGCCAGCTTGCGCTCCACCAGCGCGCCCGCGATCCTGCGGGCTTCATCCATGGATGCGGCCGTGGTGACGACGAGCCTCTTGTCTGTCATATAGAATCAATTTTCCTCTGGTGCCGGTTTTTGGGTCAATGGCATCACAGAGTAGCACTTTTCAGGACACCACATGGTGACGCAGATCAAGTTCGGTACCTCGGGATGGCGCGCCGTCATTGCGGAGGAGTTTACCTTCGCCAATGTGCGCCGCGCGGTGCATGGAATCGCCCGTTACGTGGTTTCGCAGAAACCGCAGACCGCGCGCGTCATTGTTGGCCGCGATCCGCGTTTTCTGGGTGAGACATTTTGCGCGATGGCGGCGGACATTCTCTCTGCCCACGGTATCACTCCGTTGGTCATCGCCGAGGCAGCTCCCACACCCGCGATCTCGTATGCCGTGATTCGCGAGCAGGCTGACGGGGCCATCAACTTCACCGCCTCCCACAACCCGCCGGAGTACAACGGCATCAAGTTCTCCACACCGGACGGCGCACCGGCGCTGCCCGAAGCCACCAAGCGGATCGAAGCGGAAATTGTAGCGTTCGACGGAGGATCGGTTGTCCCGGCGCCCCGTGCAAAGCCCGCCCCCCACGCATTAGATCCGCGTGGCATGTACCTGGCACGTCTCGCGGAGATCATCGATCTACAGGTCATCAAGAAGGCTGGCTTGAGGGTGGCCTTCGATGCCTTCTGGGGCGCCGCTTGCGGTTATCCCGATTCACTGCTCCGTGAGGCCGGAGTGGAAGTCGCCAGTGTCCACGATTACCGCGACGTGCTGTTTGGCGGACACGCCCCCGAACCCGACGACCATTTGCTCAACGACCTTCGCGAAACGATGCGCCAGACCAAAGCCCACATCGGCATCGCGACGGACGGAGACGCCGACCGGTTTGGCATTGTGGACCAAGACGGCGCCTTCTTTCAGCCGAATTACATCATTGCTCTGCTCTTCGATTACCTGGTGGAGAGCCGCGGATGGAAGAATGGAGTAGGGAAGTCGGTAGCGACGACCAACCTCATCAACGCCTTGGCCGAGCACCATCACGTCGAACTCTATGAGACGCCGGTCGGTTTCAAGTACATCGGAGAACTGATCAAGGCGGACAAGATTGTCATCGGCGGAGAAGAAAGCGCCGGGCTTTCCATCCGCCACCATGTGCCGGAGAAAGATGGAATTCTGGCGGGCCTGCTCTGTTGCGAGATGGTGGCACGGCGAGGCAAGCCTTTAAGCCGTCAATTGCACGACCTATTTGGCAAAGTTGGTTCCTTTTATCCCAAACGAGAGAACTTCCGCTTGACGCCGGAAGTAAAAGCGAAGTTCACTGGTAGGCTGGCGCTTAATCCTCGCGACTTTTTCGGCCGCAAGGTGACGGAGTTGGTGCGCACCGACGGGCTCAAGCTCATTTGCCAGGACGGCTCGTGGGTATGTTACCGGCTTTCCGGTACCGAACCGGTGGTGAGAGTCTATTCTGAAGCGGGCAGTGAGCAGGACCTGGATAAGTTAAGCGCAGCGGCCAAGCAATGGATCTTCGAGTAGGACGTCTCCCTAAAATCCGAGTCCTGCCCAGCCCGGAAGAAGGCCTGCGAACCCTTGTCGAGTGCGCTCCGCAAGCTGAGGCGTGGGCCGACCGGCTGATGGAAAGGCTGCGTCCCAGGTTGACCATGTTGTACGGTATCCGGACGAGGCTGGCGACCGGTGTCGTGGCCGCCTTTACCATTTGGCTTTTCGTCCACGTGATGTTTGGCGCCAACGGCATGGTGGTGTACCGGCAGAAGAAGGCCGAGTACCAGAGTCTAGAAAGGGAAATCGACGGCCTGCAGAGGGAGAACGGTCGCTATACACAACAAATCCAGTCGCTGCAAACCGACCCCAAAACCATTGAGAAGGAAGCGCGTGAACAGTTGCACTACGCGCGCCCGGGAGAGGTGGTCTACGTTTCTCCTCCACCCGCGGCCCAGCAGCGTCCCGAAGTACATTCCGCGCAGAAATAGGTTGGCCCGCCGGGGTTCTCGTCACAACCGCCTGTGATATAGTCTGAGGAATTCTTTGTAAACAACCCTGACGGAAGGGTCGGCGTAGGGCAGTCGCGGCTGCATGGTTGCGGCGGCAGCAGCGAGCGCCGAACGAGACAGATTCGCTAGACATCTGCGGCTTGGCCGCTAAATCAGGAGCTTGGAATGAAAAAAGTACTGCTGATCTTGATTGCTTTCTCGTTGGTGTGCTTCATGGTTGCGCTGGCCTCGGCTGCCGACACGACCACAGTCAACGGGTATGTGAGTGATTCAATGTGTGGCGCCAAGGGCGCCAACGCCGACCACGCAGCCTGCATGACCAAGTGTCTCGCCAAGGGCGCGAAGGCCGTGATCGTTACCGATGGCGACCAGAAGGTGCTTAACGTGGAAAATCCCGATGTCCTCAAGGGGCATGAAGGACATCACGTAACCGTGACCGGACACATCGATGGCGGCTCGGTTCACATCGAAAGCGTGAAGATGTTGTAAGGGGTTTTGAGACTGTGGCAGAATTCAGGGCGGTCCGAGGCCGCCCCTTATTTCTTGGGAACGTTCGATTGTCGGTGTAACGCAGGGTGCCCTCGCACCCGAATGCCGTCACGCCGATCTGCCCACCACCCCTTCCAGTGGCGAACTGGCCGTGGCGTACAGCTTTTTCAGCATGCGCCCCGCCAGGTGCGCCTCGCGCCCGGCGATTACGGCGTGCTTCATCGCTTCCGCCATCAACACGGGGTCCTGGGCATTCGCGATACCTGTGTTCATCAGCACCGCGTCGGCTCCAAGTTCCATGGCGATCGCGGCATCTGAGGCAGTGCCAACCCCTGCGTCCACAATCAGCGGTACACCCGTAATCATCTCTCGCAGGATGCGAATATTGGCGACGTTCTGTATGCCCATGCCGCTGCCGATCGGCGCTCCCAGCGGCATAATCGTGCTCGCTCCCGCGTCGAGCAGGCGCTTGGCGAAGACGATGTCGTCCGAAGTGTAGGGAAGCACCGTGAAGCCTTCCTTCACGAGAACGCGGGTAGCTTCAAGCGTGGCCTGCACGTCGGGATAAAGCGTGGCTTGGTCGCCGATCACTTCGAGCTTCACCCAGTCGGAGAGGCCCACCTCGCGGCCCAGGCGTGCAGCGCGAATCGCTTCGTCGGCGGTGTAGCAGCCCGCGGTATTCGGTAGCAGGAAGTATTTCTTGGGATCGATGTAGTCGAGCAGGGATTCCTTGCTGCGGTCGAGATTGACCCGGCGTATTGCGACCGTGACCATCTCTGCGCCACTGGCTTCGAGCGCCCGCGCGGTTTCCTGGAAGGATTTGTACTTGCCCGTTCCCACGATGAGCCGGGAACGGAATTTGCGGCCAGCAATGACCAATGAGTCCGTCATGTAGATATTGTACTGCTAGCAGAACCACGTAGCCCAGACGGTCCTGTCTGGGCGGTTGAGCGAAGCTCAACAGTATTCTGCGATGAGCTGCCGAGGATAAGTGGGGTGGACATCCTTGTCCGTCGACCTTCTACAGCTTTTCGTCTTCGCCGTCGAGGGCGTGTCTTTCGGGCAACATGAGGTGATGCAAGATGCGAACGACGAGAATTCCTTCAGGCTCTTCCCGGTAAAACACCACATGCTTTCCGCGCTCCATGCGATGCAAGCCAGGGCGAACGTAATCGCAGGCCCGGCCTAGCGCAGGATTGTCAGCGAGCATCTGGCAACAAGCCTCAAGCTCGCGGAGGTAACTGCCAGTCTGAGTCTCGCCCCACGTGCGAAGGGTGTAATCGGCAATGCCCAGCAGGTCAGCCTCGGCTCGACGCGTAAAACGAAACCGGGCCACGGCTAGCGCCGCACCACCGGAAGCTTAAGCGGCTTCCGGGCTCGCGCAAAGACGTCGCCCTCGGCAATGCCGCTGGCATCGCCTTCATCGATGGCGGCCTGTAGCGCGGCCAGTCTCGCCTCGTACTGCTGTTCCTCGCGCTCTAGAGTCCTTAGAGCTGCGCGTACAACTTCGCTGGCGTTTTCATAACGCCCGCTCTTAACCTTCTTGAGCACGAAACGATCGAGCTCGGTGGTCAAATTGACATTGCGAGTAGGCACGGCAGTGGCCCCCTTCCATAGATGCGACTACGATTCCATCTTAGCATCATTGGCAAAGATTGCTAATACGTAACGAGAGAAAGTGTAAGTTTGTTAGCCTCAAGTCTTCAAATGAGGGTCGTGGCATGGACCCAAGCCATGGCCGTGGACGAAAGTTCACCGCAGAGCGGTTCAGCGCAAGATCTCCAAAGTATTTCTCTGGTAAAGGAAGGTGCTCGTGCACCACTTAGGATAGGTTTGTCCCCGACAATGCCTTCCCTCTTATCGAGGCCCGTCCACAGGGTCAGAATTTACCTCACGCCCAAGCCAACACCTCCGACCGCTAGCCAACAATACCGCAAGAGTTCATAGAGATACTTGGATTGAAAAACCAGGTCGAGTAGGCTTAAGAATTATGCGAGATACCCCAAATGGAAGAACAGGTACCACGACCGCACAGTGGACTTAAGAAACGTCTGACACGGACAAAGTTCGAGCTCAAAGCGACACGAGCCGACCCTATCAAGCAGCATGAGAGATTAGCTCGACTCATAGGGGAAGCCTTGCTTTACACTGCCAACGAGCCGATCCTACTAGCGCGGTTAGAGGAATTTTTCTCTCCCAAACCTGCCATTTTGCAACTCGATAGGCCCGTGAGAAACCGGCTAGATCGACTTGTCGAGAGACTAGGTGGCGTGCCGCGGCTAGTAATCCTCGACCCTGGTGGTAGCCCACCTCAGTACGATACGTACAGCATTGCTGCGATTCAGGAGGTAATCTCGTCGTTCGAACGTTGTCGGCGTTCCATTTGCAGGACGCACGTGTGCTTCATTGCCAGCGAATTTTACAAGAAGGAGCCAGACGCCTTTGTTCAGCGAATTCCCCCAGCAGAAAAAAAGGGGCTAGCAGCCGCAATGAGTGAAACATTTTGGGAACACGCGGAGACCTCCTACATCAGGCTCGCGTCACATTGGGACCGGGTTGGCCAGTTCCTTGACTTTGTATTCTTCAATATTAGGCAGTATGAACGAGACGGATTCCCTGCGGTTATGGAACGCATCTCATCGAATTATGTGCGTCTATTCGATGAATTAGGCGGTTCTCTATTCTGGACAGCAATTCGAAGCTACCAGAAGTCGGAAAAACCAGATGGTTTTCAATGGCTGGTCCGCAGAAGAAACTTACTTGTGCACAGCCTGCACTTGGAGGCTGTCCAAAACAAGGAAGGGAAGGAAAACCCGATTTTTACATCCGCGTATAACCATCTCGAACAATCTGCACATCAGAAGTTGAAACCAGGAACGCCGGAAACGGAATTGTCCTTTCTTCACTCACATTTGAGCGCAGCGGCCCGCCTCTTCCCAAGTGTCGTTGAATTGTGCGAGCACTGTGCCGCGTCTCGGATCAAGACCTACAGAGGGTAAAGCGGAAGTGCAGGTTTCTGATAAGACAAGGTATAGTTGGAAAACTTGCTGTGGCCAGTTTGGGGGCTTGTAATTGCTAATCCCTTGTCCCCACGACACTCTCCCCCTCCGCCTTCGCATACATCTCTTCAATCTGCTGCTTATATCTCTCCTGAACCGCGTGCCGCCGCAGCTTCATGCTGGTGGTGAGGGTTCCGGTCTCTGCAGAGAACTCTTCCGCGATCAGTACCACCCGCTTAAGCTGCTCGTACCGTGCTAGATTTCGATTCAGGTCCGCAACAATCCCCTCAAACAGCGCGCGCACCTTTTCGTTGGCTACCAGTCCGTCCCGCGAACTGAAGACGATCTGATTGGCCCGCGCCCAGTCTTCCAACACCGGAAAGTAGGGTGCGATCAGCACAGCCGGGAACTTGCGCTTGTCGCCCAGGACCACTGCTTCCGCAACCAGCGCATTGTGTTTCAAGGAATTCTCCAGCGGCTGAGGAGCGATGAACTTGCCGCCGGAGGTTTTGATCAGGTCCTTCTTGCGATCAGTGACCGACAGAAATCCGTCCGCATCGAGCATGCCGATGTCCCCGGTCTTGAACCAGCCATCAACCAACGCATTTTGGGTTTCCTGCAGCCGGTTCCAGTAGCCTTTGAAGACCGACGGCCCTCGCACCAGAATCTCGCCGTCTTCGGCGATCCGGACTTCAATGTTCGGTAGCGGTTTGCCCACGGTCCCTAACCGGTGAGCCTTGGGTGTATTCACCGCGATCACCGGAGAAGTCTCGGTCAGCCCATACCCTTCATGGATGCGAATTCCGATATCGGCGTACCATTCAGCCAGTTCGCGGCCTAACGGTGCTCCTCCCGAGATGAAGATCTTCGCCCGCCCTCCCATGCCGGCGCGGACCTTGGAATAGAGCACCCGGTCCGCCAATTTCCAGGTTGGGGAAGAAGGCGTCGTGCCCGCAAGGACCTCGCACCAGTGAGAACGCCCGACTGACAAAGCCCAGCGGTAAATCCATGACTTGGGGAACCCTTTTGCTTTCTGGTCCACGTTCGCGTGAATCTTCTCGTACATGCGGGGCACGCCGACGAAAATGGTGGGACGGACCTCTAGCAACGCTTGTGGAAGCTGGTCGACGAACGACACATAGGCTAAAGTGACGCGGCGGAAGAGCAAGGCGAAATCCACGTGGCGGGCCGTAACGTGAGATAAAGGGAGCACTGAAATACTGACTTCTCCCTCTTGCACGGGAAACTCGGCAAGCGAATAGGCAATATTCGACGCCATGTTGCCATGGCTGAGCATGGCCCCTTTCGGTGTGCCCGTTGTCCCTGAGGTGTAGATGATGGTGGCCAAGTC
>JAIQFW010000014.1 GCA_020073105.1 Terriglobia bacterium | reverse complement strand
ACAAGCGCAACGGACGTACCTGGCACACTAATTCTCACTGGGCCATTGCATCCGGTCAAGGCGCATTCCCGGCACTTGGCCGATCAAGCAGGGTTGTGAGTGATCTATCGGTCCCTAGTTCTTGCTTCCGAGCGAAGGTGCAGCCAATTTAGAGGCAAGTCCGTTTGGGTGAGGCGGAAGAGCTTGAGTATGTGGTTGTGAAAGCAGCCCGAACACATCTAACTCGTTAGCTGTCCCCACGTAGACCTTACCATTGGCCACCATCGGGACGGCGAAGTGCAGCGAAAGCCCGGGCACGTCGCGGCTCCCGGCCTGATTACTGTCGTAGAGCTCGGCCGCAGTGGTTGGGTCGAGGGCGTAAAGAATTCCCGGCCCCCCAACCCCCTGTTGAGTTCCAGAAGTGTATTCCAAAAGCCAAACGATTCCCCCGGAGGCACCCCGCGCTGATATCACCGGCGTTGCCCCGGGGGCGTGAAAGGCATGGACGGAGGTGGCGATGGGAGTGGGGGAGATCAGTCCTCCGCTCATCTGAAAAATTCGCAGCACATCAATGCTGGCACAAAAATACAGTTTCTGCTGCCAAAAGGCTGGACTGTTGTACATTCCGTGCCCACCAAAAGCGTTATCGATGGTCTGCAGGTTTAGATTTTGAGAGTCGTTAAACCCTCCCATGTGCGACAGGTCAACCAGGTAGATGGTTCCTCCCTTTCCGGCGCCCACCGCCAGATGTGGCGGTGCGACCGCGCTGGGCCCACTCAGCACCATCGGTTCCCCAGAGCCCAAATCTCGATCCCGGTCAGACAAGTCTGCCTGATTAAACGGGGTAAAATAATCAGTAACCGTCAGCCCTTTTGACGGTGTCAACTTGAGGAAACTCTCTCCGTAGTCCACCCCACCGTCGTCGGCGTCGAAGGTGCCGTTGCCGGTCAAAGTGAACAAATCTCCCCGAGGACCCTCTGCCAGGCCGCCACCGCTTAACCAGATGCCGCCTTGCTTGCCATTGGGTGTGGAATTGAAAACTGCAAGTTGTGCCAGAGTCCCAGCGTCATAGCCCATCACCCAGCCGTGATATGGATATGTCAATTCCTTTCCATGAGTAGCCCATGCGATGTAGACCACGCCTCGGGAGAGTAACAACGCCGCACGTTGGTGTTCGTGCAGCGGGTCAAACGAAATCTTGCCGTCCACCGAGCCCCAACCGTTGCCCGAAACCGTGGCCTGGATCACCACCGGCCCGCCGAATTTCTCCATCCCCGATGCCACGTCGAGCGCGTGCAATCGGTGCACATATGTACCGCTTTCCTTCGTCGCTGCCACTACATACAGCGTGCCGCTCCCGGTATCAATGACCGGAGTTGAGGTGGTACCTATCTCCGGGTAAATGGCTTGCGTGTCGGCGTCTACACTGGGAATCGGCGTAATCCCGTTCGCCGGATCAATGAAACTGTCCTGCCAAAGCGGGCTCGCATTAGCCCCCGCATTGCTGTCAGCATCGAAGGCGTATACGCTGTCGTGCTCCGTGACCACGTACACTACGTTGTGCTGCCCTTTCCCGGGGACCTGCACATTCCTAAGTTCCAGGGGCTGGGCATAAATCTGACCATCAACCGGTTGCGAAAACAATTTGCCAAAGGCGTTTTGGTTCACGTTGCTGGGAGTAAGCGTGACCTCGTTGAGGTTCTGCCCCGTGCGGAAGTTGTCGTAATGATAAGTGACAACATTCAGCTGGCACATTGCCGCCATCGGCACGAGGAAGAGCAGACTGACGGCACCACGCAGCAGGCTAGCAACACCGGCAAACGCACCAATTCTCATGATCTTCACCTTTGGGACACTGGGACGATTTCTGAAGCTAGGTCGCTGAAGACTTGCCCACACTCAAACTCAGAGATGCCAAGCCCTTCGGGGGGGACGGCTGCCCTAGTGTCCTGCGATTCGCCCTGGGAGTCAAGACGAATTCATCCCCTAAGAGGCGCCAATGCCGCGGGTCGGAATCAGGACCGAAGGAATTTTCCCAGGCAGTTGGCCTGTCAAGAACATAGGGAGTAGCCCGTCGGTCCCTAGTTCTTGCCTCCGAGCGAAGGTGCAACCGATTTAGAGGCAAGTCCGTTCGGGTGAGGCGGAAAAGCTTGGGTATGTGGTTGCGAAAGCAGCCCGAACACATCTAACTCGTTGGCTGTCCCCACGTACACCTTACCGTTGGCCACCATCGGGGTGTTGAAATGCAGGGAAAGACCGGGCACGTCGCGGCTCCCGGCCTGATTACTGTTGTAGAGCTCGGCCGCAGTGGTTGGGTCGAGGGCGTAAAGGACCCCCGGCCCCCCAACCCCCTGTTGAGTTCCAGAAGTGTATTCCAAAAGCCAGACGATTCCCCTTGAGGCACCCCGCGCTGATATCACCGGCGTTGCACCGGGGGTCTGAAAGACATGAACGGAGGTGGCGATGGGAGTGGGGGAAATCAGTCCTCCGCTCATCTGAAAAATTCGCAGCACATCAGCGCTGGCACAAAAATACAGTTTCTGCTGCCAAAAGGCAGGACTGTTATGCATTCCGCGCCCGCCCAGGGCGTCCTCGATGGTCTGCAGGTTTAGATTTTGAGTGTCGTTGAACCCTCCCATGTGCGACAGGTCGATTAGGTAGATGGTTCCTTCTTTTCCGGCGCCCACCGCCAGATGTGGCGGTGCGGCCGCGCTAGGCCCAGGCAGCACCATCGGTTCCCCGGAGCCCAAGTCCTGATCCTGGTTCGACAAGTCTTCCTGATTGAACGGGGTGAAATAGTCAGTAACCGTCAGCCCTTTTGACGGTGTCAGCTTGAGGAAGCTGTCCCCGTAATCGACCCCACCATCGTCCGCGTCGAAGGTGCCGTTGCCGGTCAAAGTGAACAAATCTCCACGAGGACCCTCTGCTAGGCCGCCACCGCTTAACCAGATGCCGCCTTGCTTGCCATTGGGTGTGGAATTGAAAACCGCAACTTGTGCCAGGGTCCCAGCGTCGTAGCCCATCACCCAGCCGTGATATGGGTAACTTTTTTCCTTTCCATGACTAGCCCATGCGATGTACACCACGCCCCGGGAGAGTAACAACGCCGCACGTTGGTGCTCGCGCAGCGGGTCAAACGAAATCTTGCCGTCCACCGAGCCCCAACCGTTGCCCGAGACCGTGGCCTGGATCACCACCGGCCCGCCGAATTTCTCCGTCCCCGATGCCACGTCGAGCGCGTGCAACCGGTGCACATAGGTGCCGCTCTCCTTCGTCGCCGCCACTACATACAGCGTGCCGCTCCCGGGATCAATGACCGGAGTCGAGGTGATACCAATCTCCGGGTAAATGGCTTGCGTGTCGGTATCTACAGTGGGAATCGGTGTAATCCCGTTCGCCGGATCAATAAAACTGTCCTGCCAAAGCGGGCTCGCGTTGCTCCCGGTATTACTGTCAGCATCGAAGGCGTATGCGCTGTCGTGCTCCGTGACCACGTACACTACGTTGTGCTGCCCTTTCCCGGGGACCTGCACATTCCGCAGTTCCAGGGGTTGGGCATAGATCTGACCATCCACCGGTTGCGAAAACAACTTGCCAAAGGTGTTTTGGTTCACCTTGCCGGGAGTGAGTGTCCCCTCGCGGAGGTTTTGTCCCGTACGGAAGTTGTCGTAATGATAGGTGACAACGTTCAGCTGGCACATTGCCGCCATCGGCACGAGGAAGAGCAGACTGACGGCACCACGCAGCAGGCTAGCAACACCGGCAAACGCACCAATTCTCATGATCTCCACCTTGTTGGGGCACTAGGACGATCTCTGAAGACATCCCAAGCCGTTCGGGGGGGAACGGCTGCCCTAGTGTCCTGCGATTCGCTCCGGGAGTCAAGACGGAATCACCCGGGTTGGCAAACAGAAGAGAGGCTTATGCCTCGGACGAGGCTGTCAAGCTCTGGTTTTCGCGCCTCGCACGGTGACGACCGGTGAGGATGATCGTTTTTCCTTGACATAGATGGTGGCGGAAGCGAAACTGTCCGTCGCCATACGGCAAAGCGTTGTGGCCTTGCCACGTGGCTCCCTCCCCCAAAGACTGGTCTTAGACGCGACTTTCACCAAACGCGCACCGGGCGTTGCGTCCGCTGGAGAACTGTACTGAGACTTCGGCGCAGGCCAACCAGCCCGGAACCCGACTGGAGAGGCAGGGATTACGATGAAATCTACGAGTGTTTGCTTTGGGCTAGCGATCTTGTCTTTCATTCTGCCGGCAACCGCCCAAGTCGGTGGATCGGGAACTCCGAATACCATACCGGTATGGACCGGCAGCAAGACGTTAGGCGATTCTCTGATCATTCAGAATAATGGCAATGTGGGCATCGGCACGTCAAAGGCAAGTTCCAAGCTCACCGTCATGACCTCCAGCGCCTCGGGGCAGGCGATTCTGGCCCGTAACACCTCCACCTCCCAAAATACGTTTCCACTCGCGATCGTCGGGCTGAGTAGTGGGAAGTTGGGAATTGGAATCTATGGCGATGCCATTTCAACCACCGGAGCGAACGTGGGGACCATGGGTGTTACGGCCAGTCCCGATGGAATTGGCGTCGAAGGCGTCAACGACGCCAGCAGCGGGAATAATGCGAACGGAGTTGTCGGATTGTTCAACGGCACCGGCGGAACCGGGAACGGAGTCAGCGGAACGACTCTCGCACCCCAGGGCGCCGGGGTCGCGGGCCTATCGACGAAGAGCATCGGTGTGAGCGGAACCACCAACGGCTCTTCTGGGACGGCCGGGTATTTCGACAACACGGCCGGTGGCAACATCCTTATCGGCGCGGTAAACGGGACCCACAAGTTTCGGGTTGACGGGACTGGAAAAGGGTTCTTTGATGGTGGCACACAGACCGGCGGGGCTGATTTCGCCGAGTCCGTGGCCATCGCGCCGGGAAAGAACCAGCAGGAACCGGGGGACCTCCTGGCCGTCGACGTAATGGCAAGACGGCAATTAACGCTGGCCACCGAACCCTATTCGACCCGGGTGGCGGGCATCTACTCTACTAAACCGGGCGTGCTGGCGACCACCCATCCCGCGGAAGAAATCGCCGCCAACGAAGTGCCCTTGGCCATCGTGGGTATTGTTCCGTGTAAAGTGAGCACCGAAAATGGCTCGATTGAGCCGGGAGACCTCCTGGTCTCTTCTTCCACGCCAGGTCACGCTATGAAGGGCACCGACCGCAGCCGCATGCTCGGAGCGGTGGTGGGCAAGGCCCTTGAACCACTGGCGGAAGGCAAAGGCGTGATTCAGGTGCTGGTGACGTTGCAATGACCTGTGCGAATTTAGCCAAGGTGCTGCTCGGGGTCGGCTCTTTAAGCTAGAAACTGGAGTAAGAGTAGGTTGGGAAGGTGGCGGGTACGGCGGGCGCTTGGATGACCGGATTCGTGCGTCCCGCATTGTTTATGGTGTTGTTGGTCTCGTTGTAGCCAAAACCTGCAACCGGCGCATTCGAAAGCAGGAAATCACTCGCTTCGCCGCTGTTGCCAAAACCCGGATCCACCGATGCGGTTCCCGTGAGATCCTCATTCATTGGCAGCGGCTTTCCATTCACCTGCGGCGCGCCGTGTTGCCATTCCGAGAACGGGAACATGGTGTACAGGCTCGGGTCGTTGATCTGGCCACAGGTGCTCGCCTGGTTGGGTGGGGGAGGATTAGTGAGGACGTAAAACGCCTTGTCGTAGGTGGCAAATCCTCCATCCGTTCTCCAGTACAAGTTGCCCTGAAAGTTCTGAAATTTGTTGTAGTCCATGCCGCATGAGTCGGCGCACCCGGAAACCGCATGGAAGTTAATTTGGCGGTCGAAATAGAAGATGTTGTGAGTGATATTGGCGCGCAGGGTGTTGGTGCACTCTTGCGGCCAGGGGTCCTGTTCCTGGAACATTGCTTTGCGCGCAAACGCTACGATGTTGTTGTTGAACGTATTCGCGGGGTATCCTGGGGCTGGCCCTTGGGTCATCACCAGCCCGCTCGCGGCCACCCGATAGACCACGTTGTTCTCCACGATTACGTCGGACGATTGGATGTCCAGGTAGATGCCGTGCCCGCCATAGCCGGAACCAGCGATTCCATTCTCATCGATAACCGAAGCGTCACTCACGTCGTGAACCAGGTTGTTGAGGATCCGGTTGCCGTGTCCGCTCCCGCTCGGTGAGCCGATGTTGTAGTACAAGGCTCCGCTATCGGAGGTGAGGCCTTGCATGATATTCCAGATGTGGTTGTACTCTGTGATGATGTTGATGCCGTTCGCCGACCACTGGTACGAGTAGCAACCCCGTGTGCAGATGGAAACGCCGGCATGATAGCCATCACTGATGTCGTTATGCAGGAAGGTGACATCGTGACCGTTGCCCATGGCAATTCCCTCCCCGCCGGCGAAAACTCTGGAGAATCCCTGGATAAGGTTGTTCTGCACCATGATGTCTTGCGGTACGTACTGCGGCCGGTCGCCCCCAGAGGGGGTCCGTCCAATGCGAACCCCACTGGACCCCAGATCGTAGAAGGCCGAGTTCTGGACGACGTCGTGAGCTGCCGGGGAACCTGAATTCCCACCGGTCCCGGCAAGCAGGATGGCGGAGCCTGATGTGTGCCGCACCGTGATCCCGTCGAAGGTCACGTTCTGGCAGCTGTCACAGTCGATGGCTTGCGGCACCGGAAATTCCTCATTCGTGTCATTGTTGAACCCGGTGGAGGAAGGGATGTAGTTATCTACCTCGAAGGTGAGGCCGCTGAAGGTTACGTTACTGAGATTGGTGGCAAAGATCAGGCTGGCTCCCACGTAATCCGTGGCTGGGTCACCGGGAATCTCACCTCCCAGTTGTGGAATCACCACCGTGTCCGTATTCGGGTCTTCTCCTGCGTTGGCCAGGTAGCTCAGCGTCCAGGGAGAGGTGGAACGATCAAGGAACCAGATCCCGGTTTGTCCAGCGGATTGCGCGGCATCGAACGCGTCCTTGCTGTTTTCCAGCATGTAGCGGTGCCCTGCCGTAACCCCGAAGAAGTCGTATTCGTTGGGGATCCCTCGCGTCGCCCCTGTTAAGTAAACGATATGTTTGGCTGTGTCCACACAACTTACACGCATTATGTCCACAGTCCACGCCGAGAACAGCGTCAGCTCGATATCTCCCACCGGATACTGACCCGACGGGCTGGCGTTGCACGGGTTCCCGGCAGGCGGATTGAGATTGATCCAGGTGGTGATGGGATCATTGGGGTCATACTGAAAACGATCCAGGCATTTGGACTGCGTTCCATCCTCGTTGCTGACCTGGGGGCAGGCGGAGTTCACTCCCGTGGGCGCAATCTCCGATGCAATCCGTAGAAACGTTCCTACATTACACAACCCGATACTAACGACTTCTCCGGTTTGGGTGGAGAGGCAAGAACCGTCCTTCATGTAATACCCGACCCCGGAGGCTGATTGCAGGCGTGAACGCAGGCGCCGTTCTCCGTTGTAGAAGAGATATTCAAAGGGTTGAACGTTCGCGGGGAGAGGAACCTGCCAAAGGCTGCCGGCGACATGGGTCCAGCCGGCCACGGGTACTCCGCCGCTGATGACCGGGGCTTCATCGGGATAGTTTTCCCAAGTGACCGGTACTGAAGAAGTGCCGGAATCGGCAGCCGTAAGATTCAATGTTCCAGGGCTGGTTGGGCTCAAAGGAAGGTAATAGGTCCCCTCACGTACCATAACGATGACGGGCGTGCTGCGATTCCCCATGATGCTGCGTACGGCTTGCTGTGCTCTGGCCACTGAAGCAAACGGGCCATCGCTGTTCTGGGGGTTGGGACAGTCCAGGGTTCCCGACCAGGAATCATTACCGTTGGGACTAACATAGAAGTCGGCACTGCCATGGCCGCTGCTGCAACCGGCGGCAGCGCTAAAGTTCAAATCCCGGACATCTGCCCCATTTACTGCAGCCGACAGGCTGTGCGGATTGAAGCTGACACCGGCCTTGCTCGGGATCACCGTATAGGAGCCATTGGCGATTCCGTCAAAACGGTAATTGCCTGATCCGTCGGCCGTAGTCGTGGCGTCCGCCGCACCACTGAGAGTGACCGTCGCTCCGCTACCGTCGGCCGCGGGACTGATCGCCCCCGAAATGCTCCAGGTGTTGGCAGGAGAAACCGCAAAATCCATCCCCGTAGCATCGGCGTCTTTCACGGTGGCGTCCAGCCGGGACGGACTGAAGTTGAAACCCGTTTTGCTGGGTGTCACCGTGTAAGAACCGTTCGAAAGATCCTTGAAGCTATAGTTGCCGGAGGCGTCCGCTGTGGTTGTTGCCTGTGCCGCACCGCTCAGAGTGACCGTCGCCCCACTGCCGCTGGCCGCGGGACTGATCGTCCCGGCGATGCTATATGTAGCTGAGGGCGTTTCGCCGCCGCTCGGACCCGAAGAAAGTCCATTGCACCCGAGGGTAAGAAGGCCACACAAGAAGCTCAGGACGAGTCCTACTGCGAGCCGAAAGGTACGGAGGAGTGTCATTGTTTTCCCGGCCAACGTCGGCTTCCTGCCCCGCGAACTCAGACACAAACCGAGGCAAAACATCCGAAAGGGTAGGTTGGCACTGCAGGTAACACCCTGAGTAGGTGCCCGAAGACCAAGCTTTGCTTGGCAAACCGGCCAATGTCCGCAGCAGGGGCGGTACTTGTCCTACGGAGCGGGGATGGGTAAGTGGAACATTTTCAAGTGAATGGCTGTGGCCGGAGCAGCCCGTGGGACCGTGCGCCGCCGTCGACGCACACTTCAGTTCCTGGACCAAGCGGAAGCCGAGACATGTCCCTTTAGCGCAACCTGGATGTGGAACTCCGATCGCGGGTTGTGGCGTCAATCAGGAGTGACAAGCAAAAAAGAAATCCATTCGATGGGCGAGGAGAGTTTCGCTCCGGCCCATCGAATGGACGACATCTCAGAGACTGTCCACCACGTGATCTACTTCTTCACGCCTGTGGTTGAATGCGTTTTTGTGGTTGAATGGGTTCGTGTGGTTGAGGGCGTTCCCGTAGTTGAACGGGGCTGGTGGTTGCGGTTGTACTTCTCATTCCGTTCCACAGCCTCTTTGAAACGCTCTGGATGCTGCATGGCCTCTTCCCGGATTTCAGGGTGCGACTTCAACTCCTTCTCCAGCCCCGGGTGCTTGGCCAGGTATGCGGGATCATCGATGAGCTTGGGGTTGGCTGCAAGCTCCCGCTTCATCTCCGGGTGCTTCGACAGGTATCTGTCGCTGTTGTTCAGGGCGTGATGGTCACGCTGAAGAGTAACGTGCTCGCTGCGCCCCACGAAGTTCTGTGGGTCCCTGGCAGCATCCTCCCTAAAGTTGGGGTGCTTCTCCATAAACGTCCCGACCTTAGGGTTCTTTGCCAGCCAGGCCGGGTCGTTGATGAGCGCCGGATTTTCATGAAGTTCTTTCGCCTGTTCCGGGTGATTGGTCAGGTATTGCCGGATCGACCCCTCTTCCTCACGGTCGGGAGCGTCAGGGTTGGTGGTCTGGGCCATTGCTGCGCCCGTCCAGGTGGTGATAGCGAACACGGTCACAATCGCAAATCGGTGTAGCAGTTTGGGGGAAGTTCTGAACATCGGGTCCTCCGATAGGGGAAATTTGTCCTCAAGCTTTGGGGAGATCCTCATCATCTCGCCTGCAACTTGAAACCCGCGGTGGTGCAGAAAGTTGCGTCTGCAAAGCGCCGCGCTGTCATGCACTTAAGGCAACAAGGTGGTCCTATGGGACTTCGCACACGGAAAGCATTTTACACACTGGAGCGGTCGCGACGCTCGATTCCGTTGTCTACGGGGGAGGTGGCGGCGTGATGAGGCGCACCGCGATGGCCGAGGCCCCGTTGCCGCCGGTGATGGGAGGATTGAGGTTCGGAGTTTGGCTGCAACCAACCACGTTGAGGATGGTGATACGGACCGCATCGCGGGATCCGGGGCCTCGGTCTTCGACTGATTGGATGAAGGCTTGTAAGAAACCCACAACTACGACCTCGTAAGGCGGTCCCGTCTCAAATGACCCTCCGATGTCGATGATTGGAATGGTAACCACTGCGTTGCTGGTGGAAACGAGGCTCCCATTCATCGGTCCGCTGCCGGCAGTGATCTGCGGTGGGCCTGACGTTGGCCAAGGAGTTGGGTAATTAATGGAATCCTGGCCTTGGCCTAAGCCCTCTCCAGTTGCGTGAATCAAGCATTCCGTGGCCAGCGCAGTAGCGCTGCTGGTGCCTCCGTGGTTTGGGGTCGGGTTGATCGCTCGGTCGTAGGCAATCTTGTTTGTGTTGTTGATGGTTCCACACTGATAGTAGTTGTAGAGGCTAACATCGCAGCCCGCAATGCTCTGCTCGTAGTCACTCCCTCCTGCACAGGAAGGAGCAAACTTTGGACCTCCCGGGGTGATGAGAGCTGGCACATACTCCACAATATCAGGGGGAAAGGCCTTCGGGTGAGGGTCGGGTAGCTGACAGCCCCCGGAAAAAAATGAGTTGCAGTCCGCCGTCAGGTAGAAGCTCTGCCCAATCAAACTTGCTACGTTCGGAATTGCCCCGGTGGAAGGAATAACGAAGGGGACTCCCGAATGGATAGGGTCGGCGTTCGCCACCAGCCACGGCTTCACGCACCTTGGCGTAACCGGCGTGAAATTCTGCATGTTCGCGGGGTTATAGGCCTCCGCTACGGCCGTGGCGCTTGTGGTACTCGCGGTCTGGCCGAAAACCTTGGCAAAAAATGTCGGCAGCCCGGTGCGCTGCAGCGTCACCGTAATGATCGCGTCGTTGGTGAGATTGCTGGCGCTCGGATCGTTGTAGACGATGGTCGGAGTCCCGCCTATCAACACTGGCGGACTCCCAGCCACCTGATTGAGCGCCGGGCTGGCATTGAGGAGTGCAGTAATGGCCGAGTTGGCCATGCTTTGCGCCAAGGTCTTGGCTGCTGCCGCGTTGGGATCTCCGGGTGGAAGCGAGGTCACGCCGGAGTCCGCGATGGCCTTGGCGCCCACCAGCGCTGCGGCATCTGCCGCCCGCTGCACCTCGCTGCGCGCCACGTACAGGCTCACCACGTCAATCGCCAGCGCCGCCATGGCCAACAGAGACACAATCGAGATAGCAACGAGGATGATCGTTTGCCCTCGCTCTCCGCGACGCTGTTGCCTACCAATTCTTTTCGGTTTCATTAATCCTGAACTGTTTGAGGCTGTGTGAGCTGGAGTGCGGAGAAGGCCGCAGCTCCATGCAGCTCTTCTGCTCCCGGATTTTACGTGATTCGCTTCCCTGCCGCCAATGTCGTGGGATGGTCCAGGTAGGCAGAATGGGCCACGGCGTAGCTGGCGTTCTCGTCGCGGCATCGGGCCTGCGCCGTTCACGCTGCTGGAAAACACTCGGAAATTAGCCGACCTGAGATTCCGGCTCCGGTTTTGGAACCGCCGGTTCGGCCCGTTCTTCCAGCATAAGCCGCCGCAGGGTGCGCAGGTCGTTCAGCAGGCGGCGGCCGTTCTTTATGTGCTGTCCCAGCTTGTCCAGCTTGTAAACCACCAGCCGCAAGGCATCGACGCGGCGCGGCGATTTTGAATTCGTCTCATCGGCGATGTCAGCCTCGACGTTCTGTCTGGCCTCATCGACAGCCTGGGCTAAGAGCCCGAGATACTCGTGCGCGCTCTCGATGTTGTCAAACGGTGTCTCAGGCCTGTATTCCACAGCGGATGCCCTTTCAATAGTGCCGGTCGAAGACTATACCCTACTCTTCCGCAGTCAACGGTGCATTTCTGCTGCCACGGAGCCACGGAACAGCCTACTGATTCTAAATAACTTGTGCTAAGCATGCACTCGGAATCGGCTCTTTCCGGATGCAGGGTGCTGCACATGAGCACCACTCGGATGGGCTTCCTCCAGCTTGTCTTTTCCCGCAACCCAAGCTGATAATCGGGGTTCTCAAAACCAAGGGGGCAGACGGCATGAAGGCAGCGCTGGTGGTGTGCTTTCTCAGTGTGTGCTTGTGTTACCAGCCATGTTCGGCACAAATCCAGGAGAGTTTCTTCGGACTTCACCAGAACAAGTACACGAAGGGAGAACCGTGGCCCACCGTGCCGTTCGCCATCCGCCGGAGCGTCAGCGACATCGTCGCGTGGTCCGACTTGGAAGGCTGTCCAGGAGGCCCGGACCCCAACGATCCTTGCTACCACTGGGGCACGAACCTGAAGGGCGGGAATCTGGATAAAGTCGTGAACGATTCCTACGCCCATGGCGTGGATGTGATGTTCACCGTGTACTCCGTTCCGGATTGGGCTTCGACTCGAGGGTCGCGTTGCCGAGGGGCCGGCAACCCGGACAAGAATTGTGCCGGGCCCCCTGATGACGAGTGCGGCTCCCACAAACACAAGCGCTTACAGGTGATTGGTTCCTGCGATCCGCCTTACGACGTAGATGCGGTGGTCGGAAGCGGGGAAGGAGATGGATCGGACAAGCTCTTCAAGGACTTTGTCACCGCTGTGGCGACGCGCTACGGCAAGAAAATCAAGTATTGGGAAATGTGGAATGAGGCCCCCAACATCCGTTTCGCCAATCCCGACCACTTCACCTTCAAGCAGTTCGCAAGGATGACCAAGGATTTTCGCGACGCAGTGAAGCGGGTCAATCCCGATGCCATCGTTTTGGGGGCAAACACCTGCTACTGCACACCGCCAGGCTCGGCGCAATTCCAGTCATGGACCGAGGGCTATTTCACTGCGCTGGATAAATACGGACCCAGCGTTGTGGACGCCGTCAGCTATCACGGCTATTGGCACCCGGAAAAGATTGTGGAGCTGGTTCGGGTGTTGCGCGAAATCGCCGACAAACATCCCAGCACCCGCGGCAAACCCTTCTACGATACCGAGGACGCGTGGCCCGGCCGACTTTCTCTTCGCACTGCCAGCGGTGCCCTCGATTGGGACGCCCAGGCTGCCTGGTTCGCACGCTCCATGATTCTGCGTGCCGCCGAGGGAACCAAGGCCTACATTTTCTTCGGGTGGGACCTCTACCCCAAGGCCAATATGTGGTCCCGGGAAAAAATCGACGCCTGCACGATCCCCAATCGCGACGGGCAGCCAGGATATCTTTGTCCGCTCGCCTCCATCTACGAGCGGGCCCGCACCTGGCTGCTGGGCGCTGTGTTCGACAAGAGTTGCACCGCGCAGCGGCAGGCAGGCGGGCGGGTCTGGGGCTGCGACTTCACCAAGAGTGACGGCAGCTATCATGGTCGTTTTGTCTGGTACGACGGCAGAGGAGATAAAGCGACTTACACCCCGGAACGGCAATATGTGATCGCGCGCAACCTGGACGGAAGCACGACCGACTTGAAGACGAAGGGTCCCCTCTCTCTAGGGCAAACGCCGGTCTTGTTGGAAATGAAATAAAGAACCAGGAAGGACACCATGCACGCGGTGGCTTCGGGCACGGTCTACGGCCCACGCCGCAGCTCTTCCATCTGCACTCATCCACGCTGCCAGAGCCAATCTGCAACCTAAAGACGGTATCGTCGTCACAGCGCTGTCCACTTGGTCTGCCAAATTCGGAAGGCGACATTCACTCCGATGTACTTTCGTGCCTTGCCCAACGCCGAGCAGAGTGAAATATTGCGGGTGTTGGCAAAGTACGATCCAAGCAGATCCAGCCATTCACACGCGTTAGGTAAACGTTAGTCGCGGGTGGGCATCGCGTCTTCTTGGGAAATTTACTTGGAGGCCCTCCCCCGGTGCAGCCTTGGGCGTTGTTCCTTTTGCTTTCGATTTTCTTCTCGCTCTCAATCCCGCCTGCGGCAACAGGTCAAAGCTCCGGCGACAGCAACCCCGTCTTTATGGAAAGCGATTCGGGAACCCCCATCCAGTCCCGTCTGTTCGGCCTGAGCGCGACTTCCGGAATCATATCGCAGCAGCCTTGGCCGGTAGTTTCCTTTGCCACCCTGCGGTTGTTGCAACCCGGCACTACTTGGGACCAGCTGAATCCCGGGAATGGCCAATATGACTTCACTTTGCTGGATAGTTACCTGGAGAGCGGTCAAACTCACCGTATCAGCTTGTTGCTGATCCTATTCCGCACCCCGCGTTGGGCATCCTCCAAACCCAACGATACGAGCTGTATTGACGGGCCGGGGAGTTGCGCCCCTCCGAATGACTTGAACCCGGATGGCAGCGGATCGAACCAGCACTGGAAAGACTTCGTGACTGCAGTTGCGAATCACAGCGTGAACTCCGGCTACGCTCGAATCCGCGCCTACGAAATCTGGAATGAGCCGCACAATCTCTGGGAGTGGAATGGCACGTATG
Organism: Terriglobia bacterium; assembly: GCA_020073105.1. Taxonomy (GTDB): domain Bacteria; phylum Acidobacteriota; class Terriglobia; order Terriglobales; family Acidobacteriaceae; genus JAIQFW01. The sequence continues at coordinate 22,071 of JAIQFW010000014.1, read as the reverse complement.
CCCAGCTGGTGCGGATGGCGAGCGACGCCTACAGCATCATCAAAACCATCGATCCGTCAGCTTCAGTACACAGTCCGTCGTTTGCCTGGCAGACCGAGAAGGTTCGGCAATGGATGGCCGGCTATTTCGCGGCGGGTGGCGGCCAGTATGCGGACAAGATTGATGTGCACGGTTATGTGTTCAGCAGAAATGGAACTTTCGGCTGGCCGGAAAACATGGCGACCTACGTCCCCGCATTTTTCGACGTCCTGAAACAATACGGCCAGAAAGGGAAGCCGGTGTGGGACAGCGAGGCCAACTGGGGCCGGGACAAACCTCCGAAGAGACAATTCGACAACGCCGATTTGCAGGCCGCCTGGGTGGCCCGAGCGTACCTGTTGCACGCCTCGTATCACATCAGTCGTTTTTACTGGTTCGGCTGGAACACCCGGGGTATCGGACAATTGTGGAAGCCGGATCCCAACGACCCCCACTTGCCGGGAACCTTGTTGAAACCAGGAACTGCCTATCAGCAAGTTTACGACTGGATAGTGGGAGCCACGATCAACCAGACCTGCTCCGCCGATGGCACTATCTGGACCTGTGGTTTCACCCGTTCTGGCGGATACATGGCGCAAGCGGTTTGGGACACTTCACAGTCTTGCAGTCAGACCCAGTGCAGCACAGTGCCGTATCCAGTCGATCCGCAGTACATCCAGTACCTCACCTTGAGTGGGGACGTAGTTCCGATCACAGGAACAACCGTTCCCATCGGGGCCAAACCGATTCTCCTGGAGAATCAATGAGCGAACCTGGCGGCCGGTCCGGAACCATGGAGGACCGCAGATGAAGGCAGCGCTCTGAGTATTTCTCCCACTCTGCCGATCATGCATGGTGCACGAGCAGACCCGCCAACCGTCTGGGAGTCTTTTGTCCGTATCGGAAGCATCCCATTCTTGTTATATACTGCCTGCCAGTCGCTTTGATTGTGGTTCCAACCCTTCCTCGACTGCGAACTATTTCCAGGCTGAAGGCGAGAGAATTTATGATGCTCCGCAACTTGTTCTGTTCTCCGCGTGCTCTTCTCACTCTCATTGTTGCCGTGACCGTGGGGTTGGTTGTCCCGACCCAGGCCCAGGGCCAGACCTACACCGTGCTCCACACATTCAGCGGCCCAGACGGAGCCCGGCCCGCGGAAGGCGTCACTTTCGACGCTGCTGGCAACATGTACGGCGTCACGTCCAAGGGAGGCACGTTCAATAGGGGAGCGGTGTATGAGCTGTCTCCGGGCGGAGGGGGCACTTGGACGGAAACTGTACTCTACAGCTTCGGTGCAAAGAACAGAGACGGAACCACTCCGACTGGCGGATTAGTCTTCGACACGGCCGGCAATATCTATGGCACAACCCAACACGGCGGAGCTGTGAACCTCGGGACCGTTTTCCAACTCTCACCGGGGGGAGGAGGCACCTGGGTCGAAAAGGTGTTGCATAACTTCGGACAAGGAACAGACGGGGCCTTGCCCATGGCGGGTTTGAGCATGGACTCAGCCGGCAATCTTTTCGGTACAACCAACAACGGAGGCACGTATCAGAACTGCGACGTCCCGGCCACGTCTTGCGGCACGGTTTTTGAATTGAGCCCCAATGGGGGTGGCGGTTGGACGTATAGCGTGATCCACAATTTTCAAGGACAGACCAACGACGGCTATTTCCCGAAGGCAGCAGTGACTCCCGACGGGCTTGGCAATCTTTATGGCACTGCGTCGTACGGAGGACCCTACGCCGGTGGCATCGTGTTCAAGCTCGTACCTTCCGGCAACCAGTGGAAATGGAAGTTAGTGCACCCATACGGAGATCCTCCCGGCCATTTAGGGGCCGGCCAGCTTCCCCCTCCGGGCGGACCGGAAGGTTACTATCCGTACGCCGGCATGGTTTTTGACCCAGCTGGCAACATGTGGAGTACAACCGTAACCGGCGGCGCGCACAATGGCACGATCGTCACATTTGTGCCGAACGGCAATGGCGGCTGGATCCAGTACCACCCTGCCGGTTTGGGGTTCAACGGTTATGGCCTTTATCCCGTGGGCAACTTGACTCCCGACGCGGCTGGCAATATTTACGGCACGACCCTCAAAGGCGGCAGCGCCGGGAACGGAACCATCTTTGTGGTTAAACCCGTTCCGAAGGGTTGGAAGCAGACCGTGCTCTACAACTTCGCGGGAGGCACGGACGGCGGCTATTCCGATGCCACGCTCGTCGCAGACCAGGACGGCAATCTCTACGGAACTACCTGGTACGGAGGCGATACGGGTCATTGCACCACCAACCAGCCGATCCCAGGCTGCGGTGTTGTGTTCAAACTCTCGCTTCCGACGAAATAGCGGGCGTTCCTAAGTCAGTCTGAGCGAAGTTTAAGGCAGTACATGCGGTCCGGCATTAGGGTGTCGGCGCACGACTCAGCCGGTAGGTGAATCCGGCACGCACGTACGCGCCGGGGTTGGGAAACCCGATGTACTCGCGGTAGTTGCTGTTCAGAAGGTTTTCCACCCGGACGTGGGCACTCAACGCGCGGTTCACTTCGTAGTTGAGGATCAGGTTTGTAGTCGAGTATCCGCCCACCGTCTCTATGCTCTGCACTGGAATCTGAAAATCATAGCGGCGGCCGACGACCAGAGTCTCGACCCGGGAATACAGGTGGCGGTTGATTCTCCAGTCCACGTCCATGCCACCTCTCCAGCGCGGCACATAGCGCAACGGCTGGGTAGTATTCTCCAGGCTCCAATCCAGGTAAGAAAATTCCCCTCCCAACTCTAAGCGGCGGGTAATTTGGTAGGCGGATGCAAATTCCACACCTTGGGTGAGAACGTTGGTGCGATTGATGAGCTTGAAAACATTCGAGTCGAAGTCGACCAGATTGGTCATGCGGTTGTGAAAATAGGTGGCGGAGACCTTCACCCTCGGTCTTGGAAAGGAGTGCTCGATTCCCAGATCAAAGCTCTGGCTATATTCGGGCTGCAGCGCAGGATTGCCGATGACGGGCTCGGAGAGAGCGTAAAACGAAGGGATAAAGAATCCCTTTCCCCAGCTGCCCTTCACATACGTACTCCCGGCGAGTTGATAATTAACACCGACCCGAGGTGAGAACACACCGTCAAAACCCTCCGTCTTATTAATCCCGAGTCCGGCGCTGGCGGTGAGACGCCGGGCGCGGTAAACCAGTTCACCGTTCACATCGAGGGTATTGCGGTCCAGGTCAAAGCTGAACGGAGTAGTGCCGGAAATCAAGCTATCGTTAGTGCCATGTTCGTCGTGCCAGCCCATCCCCAGGTGGGCCATCAGCGCTGACGAAATCTTGAAGTTGTTGGAGACGCCGAAGTGCAGCCGGCGGAATTCAACGTCTCCCAGACTGGAAGGCAGCGAAAAAAATGTGGGCGGGTTCTGGTCCCAGATGGCAGGGCTAAAGTTGTGATCGGTCCGCCGGAAGCCATCAAATTCTACGCTGTACAGCCACCAAGGCTTCCACTGTTGCTGGTAGGTGATGCCGCCGACTAATTCCCCCGCGTGATCCCGCTCCGCTTGGCGCACCAACGCGAATTCCGGGCCACCGCTACCCTCGGCATAACCATCGCTTTGCCGGTTTTCATACCGGATACTGAATTGTAAAATCCGTTGTCCGCCCAGATCGGCTGTGGAATTGAACGCTCCCGTTCCCAGGTCATAGCTGTCGAGACCGATCTGCTCACCCACTCGCACGTAAGAACCGCTTGCTGAGTAGTCGAACATCTTAAACTTCCCGACCACATTGGCTCCGAACTGCCCGGTAGCAAAGTTTCCGCCCTCGACGTTGAATTGAACATACGACGTATCCTCGTGCCTGCGCGAGATGATGTTGATGACGCCGGCGATCGCCTCGGAGCCATAGAGCGACGACATCGGTCCGCGTACAACCTCGATGCGCTCGACATTGTCGGTGCTCAACGTCGAGAAGTCGAACGAGCCCCCTAGAGTGTTGGTGATGTCATTGACCGGGACCCCGTCGATCATGACCATCACCAGATTTTCCTTGGCGCCACGCATGAAAACGGTCGTTAGTCCACCCTGGCCGCCGGCCCGTTGCATGTGAAGAAAGGGGACTTGCCGCAGGATGTCGCTCACACTCTGCGTGCCGCTCTGGCGAATCTGGTTCGCGGAGATGACGGTCACGGACGCCGCGCTGGCTGAAACTGGAATCGCCTCGCTCGACACAGTTACGACCAAGTCTTGCTTGGGAATCGGCGGCTGGGTTGCGGTACTCGGGTTCGGCGCGGAAGCATTGCCAGACGTTTGCCCGTTGCCAGGAATTACCAGCAGGAGCACTGGGAACAAGATACGAAACCAAGGGGTACTGCCGCGCATGAAGGGAAACCTCCGAAAAAAGGTAGGGGATTTCACTATAACCTAATTTTGCAGACGTGAGCAGTTGCAAAGAATTACAAAAGTCATCGCCTCCCGCGGCATTCCGGTTCCAACCGGTTGAATGGAGTTGCTGTCTCCGCCGGCGGGCGTCAGGCAGCGCCAGCAGCGCGGCATGCACAGCTTGTGGCTGGGGGCGAATGGCTCTATCCGCGTGGAGACCTTCTTCTCGTTGATTCTGCTCCAGAGCAGTGTAAACTCAGGTCTGTTTCTCGCGTGCGAGTCGGTTGGAGCGCGGGTGACCGGATGGCATGGCGAACCTGCCCCGTTACTGATCACTAAATGAATTGTGCCGCATCATTGTTTCCCCCACCTGCTTTTGAATGGAAAGCAACCTCGAATTCTTCATGACAGGCGGAGTGCGTTAGCTGTTCCAGTTCAGGCCGCAACGAACGGGATGCAGGGCTTTCTTCAGCAATCATTTTCTGCGATGCCGGTTGGGTAAGAGGAGTCTATGGGAGCACACAGAAACTTCAGTCCGTGCCGCGTGAAGGGCCGCAGTAGAGCCATGGGGCTACGTCCCTCCCCCCGCGTGGTGCAATTCCGCAGGGTGGCGGTAACCGGCATCGGCCTGATTTGCAGCGTGGGGATCGGGACGGATGAAGTCTGGCAAAACGTTCTGAGTGGCAAGTCGGGAATCGGTCCGATTACCCACTTCGACACCGAGGAGTTCTCGACCAAGATTGCCGCCGAAGTCAAGGGATTCAAACCCGAGCGCTACATCGCCCGCAAGGACCTGAAAAAGATGGCACGCTTCATTCAGTTCGGCATTGCTGCGGCCGACATGGCGATTGAGCAATCCGGGTTCAAAGTTACGCGCCGCAACGCCGAGCGAGTGGGAGTGTGCGTTGGGAGCGGCGTGGGTGGGGTCGAGATCATCGAGCGCGAATACCGCACCTACCTGGAAAAGGGCCCCTCTCGGATTTCCGCTTTCTTTATTCCTTCCATCATCGTGAACCTGGCATCCGGCTTCATTTCCCTTCGCACCGGCGCGATGGGACCAAACCTGGCGAACGCAACCGCATGCACCACCGGCGCGCATTCTCTCGGGGACTCCTTCCGCCTCATCCAGCTGGGGCAGGTGGATGCGATGATTTGCGGAGGCGCGGAAGCCGGCATCACGCCCCTGATGGTCGGTGCGTTCAACGCGATGCGGTGTCTGTCAAAACGCAATGATTGCCCGCAACAAGCCTGCCGCCCTTGGGACAAGGACCGGGACGGTTTCGTGATCGGCGAAGGTGCTGGGATTTTGGTGCTGGAAGAGATGGAGCACGCGAAGAGACGTGGGGCGAAAATCCTGGCTGAGATGGTTGGGTATGCCGCGACATCCGATGCCTACCACTTCACCAGTCCTCCCCAGGACGGCAATGGAGCGCTTCGTTCCATGCGCAATGCCGTTCAGGATGCCGGCATCGAACTGGCTGACATCCAATACATCAACGCGCACGCTACTTCGACGGAACTGGGCGATCGGGTTGAAAGCATGGCGATCGAATCGTTATTCGGGGAACATGCCGCCAGCTTGGCCGTCAGTTCAACCAAATCAACCACCGGGCATTTGCTGGGCGCCGCTGGAGCACTGGAGGCGGGACTCACCGTGCTCGGCATCCAGAACCAGATCGCACCGCCGACGGTGAACTTCGCGGTCGCCGGTGATCGCTGCAATCTCGACTATGTTCCGGGCGCAGCCCGTCCCATGTTCATTGAACATGCTCTTTCCAATTCTTTCGGGTTCGGGGGGACCAACGCTTCTCTCGTCTTCCGGCGCTTCCAATAAACGAGGTTCGATTGTACGAGTCGCCGGAGCGGCACGTGCAGTTTGACGTTTTTGCATGGTTGGTTTACTCTGGCCTGCACTTCCAGCTAGGCAAGCCACAAATCCCCCCGTCGATAAGGTTGTAGGCACGCAAACGCGGTGAGGTGTGATCGCGTGGAAATAGTTGGACCAGCTTGGGGCGATGCAGCGTGGACTCCAGAGAAATTTCGGCGATGAAGACGGCGAGCATTTCGGAACCGGTCAAAACGGGGCCTCCGGAGGCCAAGGTCCGGGACGCAAGGTTCGAAGACTACGAGCAAATTGCCGCCCTGCAAGAACGAAATGGCCTGGCATCCAAGCCGCGGGAAGAATGGGAACATTTGTGGACCCATAATCCCGAGTACCGTAAGGTTCCCAACTTGCCGATCGGCTTCGTCATCGAGGACGCCAAGGGCGAGGTCGTCGGCTATACCGCCTTAATCCAGTTGAGCTATCAGTTTGAAGGGCGTGAGGTTTCTGCCACCAGTGGTTGGGGGATGGCGGTAGATCCGCCTTACCGAGGTCTCACCAATGCCCTGATCCGACGTGTCGTATCTCCCGAGGCTTCGGAATTTCAGGTCGATGCCAGTGCCAAACCAAACGTCGCCCGGATCCTGGATGTTGTTCTGGTACGGCGAAAGGTTGGGGGACGGATTCCGGCCGGAGACTGGGACAATGCGTCCTTTTGGATCACTAACTACCGTGGCTTTCTGAGGAGCGCCATAAAAGCGAAAGGCTTGCCGGGCATGCTGTCCTACCCCGCGGCGGGTGCGATGTGGTTGCGGGACAGTTTGAGGGGAGCGAATTCCTGGGCCAAGCGCGGCCAAGGTCACGTCGAACCGTGCAACGGCTTTGACGGACGCTTTGATCAGTTTTGGGAAGAGTTGAAGCGCGCTTACCCCAACCGCTATCTGGCGACGCGGTCGCGCGAGGTGTTGCAATGGCACTTTCACTACGCGCTCGCGGCAAACAAGCTCTGGATCCTGACCGTAGGACACGGCTCCCGGATATTGGCTTATTCCGTTTTTCGCCGGCAAGACAACCCTCAACTGAATTTGACGAGGGTTCGTCTCATTGATTTCCAGGTGATCAACGGGGACAACCAGCTCTTGGTCCCGATGCTGGCCTGGGCCCTACGCAAATGTCAGCAGGAAGGCATCCACATGCTGGAAGCCTACGGCTTCCGCTCTGACAAGCAGAATGTTATCGAAAGCCTCGCACCCCATCGGCGTCCGCTCCCAGCCTGGTGTTTTTTCTACGCGACCCACAACAAAGCGCTGAAGCAGAAATTGGAAAATCCCGATGTTTGGGACCCCTCACACTTCGATGGCGATGAAAGCCTATGAAGGCGCCGTTCCCGGGGTGGTTCCGATTGTTAGAGTCTTTCTTCTCCTCGCCTTTCTTCCTCTAGCATCACTCTCCGGGCCTCGATATGGTGGTTTAGGCTGTTGGGCTTAGCGGCTAACCGTTCTAGCAGACTCTCCCTGAATTCCTTGCCGAGACATCTCAACGACTGCGGGGAGGTTACCAGCTCAGCCCAGTGATAACCAGGCATGCTCTTTCGATACCTCGGTGTTGGTCTCGAGAAACTGTGGCCAAGAGCACAAGAACCATGACGATTAGGAACTGTCTGTTGCTCGGGGCACTACTGGCGTTCGGCGATTTGACCGCGCCCGCCCAGAACAACTGCGGCGCAACTCCTCCGACCGGAACCTGCCCTGCCCCGGCTCCACCGGCGCAAACCTGGTGCGCGGGAAACAACACCAACAGCACTTGTCCTGGAGGAACCTCATGGGTTGGTTTCGCCACGTCAACACCTGCGCCGGGATCGTGGGTCGATCAGTTCGAAGGTTTGGACGCCAGCAGTATTTTGAACGCCCCGGGTCTTCCTAAACCACAACCGGACCCCAATGGCGCCGTAGGGCCGACGGACGGCAATGGCACAGGTCAGTACTTGGAATTTTCCGCAAACTACATACAGGCTTTCGATCGGGCGACCGGCAACGGTATACTCAGCGCGAAACCCAACGGTGCGGTCGCCCCCCAACTGCTGACGCGTCTGTTTGGCGCCGGTGGCAAGAGTTACTGTGCAAACGGTTCCGTGGACGGCATTGCGACGTACGATCGAATCGACCAAGTCTTTGTCTTAGCCAACATTTTCAATCCCGGTGGTGCGGATTCGTATCACTACTGCATCGGAGTCAGCGCGCCTAGTGGTTCCGTGCCTGCGAACAATCTGCAAGGCGCCAACGGCCGGAGCCGCTGGAATGTGTACGCTTATGATTTGCGTCCTGCCATTCCTCGTAACGCGGCTGGACGTTTATACTTTCCCGACTACCAAAGGTTTGGAGCCTGGTCGGATGGGTTTTATGTAGCCTGGGACCTCGAGAACCAGGACCAGAATTTCAACATTGTGGGATTTGAAGTCTGCCAGTTCGATAAAGCCAACATCATCGCAGGCCTTTCTTCCAACCCTCCAGTTTGCTACACCTACATACCGAGCTACGTCCCGGGGCCAAGCGGAACCGGCAGCAGTCTGATTCATACGCTCCTGCCCGCTGACTTTGAAGGTGCGAATCCGATTCCCGCGGACACTGCGGGCGAATACTTTCTCGCCCAGGTAAATCCCAGCGACCCGGGCACCAACAAGCAATGCTCGAAGATGCCTTGCACCTCGTCCCAATTGGCATTCTGGACGTGGTCCGGACTTACCGGCGGTGCAGGCCCCGCCTACATCAGCTTTCTGGACAAGCCATTCACTCCCGGCTGCTACAACCCTCAGCGTCCTTACAACACGACCTGCGTCCCCGAGCCCTACGGTGGCGTTATTGATAGCCTCGGAGATCGTCTGAATTATCGCCTCGCCTATCGCTATCTGACGTCGGGAACCAGCGGAGAGTATCTCGCGGTTGCGCATACCGTCCAAGAGAACGCTACGAGCAGGCGCACTGGAATTCGTTACTATTTGATCTCCGCCGGAAACAGCCCTGCGGTCGCTCTCCTCGGAGATATTCAGGACGCAACCTCTCACCTCTTTTTGTCTATGCCGAGTGTCGCCATGGACAAGAATGGCAACCTCGGCATTACGTTCACGGTGACGGGCAATACAAGCCGCGGCAGCGCTGTTAGCTACGATCCTTCACCCTTCTTCCTAACGGTGAACCGAAACGGAACCTTGGGTAAGCCCGTCGCGATTTTGAGCAACAGCGGCGCGAGCGGACAGGATAGGACCGACAACTTTTGGGGTGAGTACGTGAGCGTGTCGTCGGATCCCCTTGACGACCTGACCTTCTGGGCGGTCAATCAGTATATGAATGGGGATCAAGTCAGTAATTGCACGCGGAAGGTCGGCACAGGTTGTACCTGGGCAACGCGCATCTATACCTGCCAGAAGGGGTCGGGGTGCTAGAGCAAGGGCCCCGCCGCAGCATGACGGTGTGTGCCAGGTTTGCGCGACGGCAAGCGGCTCTCGTCGAGGCTGCAGCAGGCTGCACTTCGAGCGAGCATCGGATTACTGGAACTGTGTCTAAGGTGTTGAATTCAAAGAGTTCGACGATACGCAACTCAGCCTCGGAAGTGGCAAAGAACTTGCAGCAGACTATGCAGAGAATTGCGTTCGCCGTGGGGAAGCGGATAGCGGCGGGGGATGGCCTTTCTTCAACCGGGGTACAAGCAGGAACTTCGGCGTTGGCATCCTGGGCCAATGAGCGGCCAGATCGATCCATCCTCCTAAAGACCGTAACGGTGGGAAGAGCAGGATATCAGGATATGAAGATTAGAAACTACGCATTGATACCGGCGCTGCTCGCGCTGGTAAGCCTCAGCTCGTTCGCCCAGAACAACTGCAGTGCCAGCCCGCCCACAGGAACCTGCCCGGCTCCGGCTCCGCCTTTCCAGGCTTGGTGCGCGGGGAACAACAGCCAGAGCACCTGTCCGGGAGGGACCTCGCACATAGGCTTCTCGACTTCGTCCCCTCAGACGGGGTCGTGGACCAAATCGTTTGCCGGTCTCGATGCCGTCACCATCGCGGCGATTCCCGGCTTGCCGCGATCTCAACCGGACCCCAATGGCGGGATCGGTCCGACCAATGGCGGTGGTGTGGGCCAATATTTGCAGTTTGCCGGCGGTTACGTGCAAGCCTTCGATAGAAAGACCGGTAACGGAATTTTCAGCAAGCAGGCCAACAGCGGCGCGAGCCCCCAGGCCCTAACAACTCTGTTTTCCCCGGGTGGAAAGAACTACTGCGCCAGTGCTTCCCTCGATGGCATTGCTACCTACGACCGAATCGATGGCGTGTTTGTACTTGCCAACATTTTCAATCCGGGTGGCACTGGCACCTACTATTACTGCATTGGCGTCAGCGCGTCAGTAGGTGGTGTGCCCGCGAACAACCTGCAAGGCTCTGGCGGCCAAAGCTACTGGAATACCTACGCCTACAACTTGAACCCGGCAATCCCGATCAATCCCAACAACGGGAAACCTTATTTCCCGGATTATGCTCGGTTCGGAAGCTGGTCTGACGGATTCTATGTTTCATTCGACCTCGAAGACCAGGCGCAGAATTTCAATATCGTTGGATTTGAAGTCTGCAAGTTCGACAAGGCCAACATCATTGCCGGGCTCTCGTCCATGCCTCCGGTTTGCTACACCTACATCCCGAGTTACGTGACCCCGGCGAAGGACATTAGTTTGATCCACAGCCCATTGCCGGCCGACTTCGAAGGCGGCAACGCCATTCCCGGCAATACCGCCGGAGAGTACTTTCTCGCGCAGGTGAATCCCAGTAACCCGGGAACCAACGACCAGTGCACTCAGCTGCCCTGCACCTCGAATCAGTTGGCGTTCTGGACCTGGTCCGGGTTTACAAGCGGCGCGGGACCCACCTTCATCCCCTTGAATGCTCCCTTCACGCCTGGCTGCTATAACCCAGGTCATCCCTTCAATACTGTCTGCATCCAGCAACCCTACGGGGGATTCAGCGACAGTGTTGGCGACCGGCTCATGCATCGCTTGGCTTACCGCTACCTGACGGTAGGGCCGGTCCATGGAGAGTATCTTGCTGTGGCCCACACCGTGCAGGAAAATGCCAGCACCCTGCGTACTGGGATCCACTACTATGTCATCGCCGCCGGAACCAATCCTACGATAGTTCTCAAAGGAGATCTTCAGGACACCACATACCACTACTTCGTGTCGCTACCGAGTGTGGCGATGGACAAGAACGGTAATCTTGGCGTCACCTTAACGGTGACCGGTAATACCAGTTCCGGCAGCGCCTTCAACTACGACCCATCGCCGTTTTTTCTAACCGTGGGTAGCAGCGGGAGGGCGGGCCAGCCGGTGCCGATTCTCTCCAACAGCGGCAGCAGCGGGCAGGACGAGACCGACGGCTTCTGGGGCGAGTACGTGAGCGTATCCTCAGATCCCAATGACGACCTCACTTTCTGGGCCGCGAATGAGTACATGAAAGGCGACCAGGTCAGCAACTGCGTTGGTACAAACATTAGCGGGTGTAGGTGGGCGACTCGCGTTTTTGTTTGCAAGAAGGGATCGGGCTGCTAGCCAAATCAGACTTAGCGGTTTCCGGCTCATCACTCTGTTACGATGACGTGTGATGGGCCTTTTCCTTGCATCAAATCACGATCAAGAATTGTACTCGGGCAAATTGAGGAGGGAGCCGAGGTGAGAATCCTAGTTGTCGGAGGTGCAGGGTATATCGGAAGTCATACGGCACGGGTCCTGCGAAGGGCTGGCCTCGAAGTTCTCATCTACGACAACCTGTCCACCGGTTTCGAGTTTCTGGCCAAAGGCTTCGAAATGATCGTGGGCGACGTCCACGACAGCAAGAAGCTTCTCGAAGCCTTGAAGCGCTCCGATGCTGTCATGCATTTTGCCGCCAATCACTACGTCGGCGAATCCATGGCCAATCCGCGAAAGTATTTTCGCAACAACGTGGAGGGTGGGATTTCTCTGCTGAACGCCGCGCTTGACGCCGGCACCAAATACGTCATCTTCTCCTCGACTTGCTCGGTCTACGGCTCACCCGAAAAAATGCCCATCACCGAGGAATACCCCCGGCTTCCGGTTAATCCCTACGGAATTTCCAAAGTATTTTTCGAGCAGGCCCTGGAATCCTACGACTTTGCCTACGGTTTGAAGTATGCCAGCCTGCGCTACTTCAACGCGTGCGGCGCCGATGAAGGCGGAGAGATCGGCGAATGCCACGAGCCCGAGCCACACCTTATTCCTTTGGCCCTGCGTGCCGCCGGAGGGTTCGGCGGCGAACTGCAAGTCTACGGCACCGACTATCCCACGCCCGACGGCACCTGCATTCGCGATTACACCAACGTCGTGGATTTGGCCGAAGCCCATGTGAAAGCTCTGCAGCACTTGATGGCCGGCAACCCTTCCTTCACGGTGAACCTGGGGACGGGCGAAGGCTCATCCGTAAAGCAGGTGCTCTCCACCGTCGAGGAAGTCACCGGCAAGAAGGTTCCACACAAGATTGTTCCCCGGCGGCCGGGTGATCCTCCGGCTCTGGTAGCGGATCCAACCAAGGCGCGGCAGCTTCTGAACTGGAAGACCAAGCGCTCGCTGCGCGACAGCGTCTCCACCGCGTGGAAGTGGATGCAGAAGCAGCAGACGCTGGCGGGGGTGTAGTGCGAATTTTGTCGACGAATAGACGGGGTGAGCCTTAGTCGTCATCGTCCTTCGCTTCCGCTCGGAAGTATGAGTCGTTGACATCCGTCGTCACCCGCTGCTGGATGCTTTTGAGCATCTCCTGCATCCGTTCCCGGCGCAGGATATTGCTGATCTCCGGCTCGACTGCATTCAGCGGCTGGATTTCCTTGGAGTCGATCTTGTAGATATAGTGCCCCGTCGCATCGCTGATCAGTGGAGACATCTCGCCGGGTTTCAAGTAGCAGACTGAGACATGAGCAATGGGCAATCCCCGGCGGCGCAGCTTACCCATGTTGGGATTGGGCTCAGTGTTGCCGCTCACGCCGGCAAATTCATAAGCCTCCTTTTGAAGCTTGGCGAAATCTTCACCGGCCGCAGCCCGCACCCGCAGAGCTTCAGCCTCTTTGGTCACCGCGTCCTCCGAATCCTTTGCCTGACCTGTGCCCTCCGCATCCGCCTTCAGTTCTCTTCTATTCGGGATGACGATGCGTTCCACGACGGCTTGCTCGAAACTACTGGAGTTCTTCTGGTAGTAGTCCGCGATGTCCTTTTCTGGCAAACGCGAAGCTCCCTCCTGGATCTGGCGAACTAGTTCCTGCGACAGGATCTGCAGCCGGGCAAACCGCATGCGATCAGCAAAACTCGGCTGTTTGTCCAGGCCGCGTTTTTCGGCTTCCTCGGCCATCACCAGGAACTGCGGGTAGGCCGTTGCCAGATGGCGCTTGGTTTTCGGGTCGGCGCCAGGTTGAAGCGCATCAACCATTTGTTCGAATTGGGCACGGGTCACCACCGTCTGGCATTCCCCGGAAGGCGCCTTTTGGGTACAAAATCCCCGGATGGTAAGCACCGGTGCATCGGGAGCCACCGTAGAAGCCGGTGTCCGTGTTTGTTCGTCGTCGCGCTCTTCAGCGGCAGGCGGCGTCTTTGGGGCGCCAGCTGGTTTGGCCGGCTTCGCCTGGGCCCACAGCATGCTTCCGATCAGCAGAAAAAAATACGAGAAATTGCGCATTATCAACGCTCCTCACTACGCATTAGGGATCAGAGGAATCCTAGCATGGGGCCCGAATCCGCTCTTCCCGCCAGAACCATCGAAAACACGACCCGGTCTGCCCCTGGAATCACGTCGCGTGTGTGCGGCAAGCGATAGAGCATTACTTCTCATAGGATTGGAGGCTTTCGTATCTTGACGTTTGGGCAGTTGCCGGACAAAATGTTTGTCCAGGTCTGTTGACACGCTTGGGCTGCCCGACTCCCTGGTGAGGAGAGGGACGGCGCCATGGATTCGCTGTTTGTTCGCTGCGGTTCTCTTGTGTTATCAAGCCTGACTTCCCGCGTTTTTTGGGTGTTTGCACGACAAGCAAAGCCCTGCGTCTGTGCACTGTCGTAAACGAAAGTTGTAACGGCGCCGGGCAAACTGGCACGGAGGAATCAATGCAGCGTGGTCATTCTGGTCTAAACCTAAAGATGGCTCGGATGGTGCTGGCTTGCGCTGGCTTGCTTTCCGGATTGACCTTGTCAATGCCCCAAGCTGTCGCCGAAGACTGGCTAAAATTTGGTAGAGATCTGAGTAATAGTGCTCATAGCGCCGAATTTTCCATCAACTCAAGTAATGTGAAATCATTGCAGACCAAGTGGACCTTCCAGACCGGCGGGGAAATTTCTACCACTCCGGCCGTAGCCACTTTTAGCGGCCAGCATATCTTGTTCATCGGTTCGTGGACGGGTGTCTTCTACGCTCTGGATGCAACCACGGGGCAGAAGCTGTGGACGTTTACCGTAGATTATGTCGGTGGCCGATGCAACGGACAGGCTCCCTGGTGCAGAATTGGCTCTTCCCCGGCCGTCGATGTTGCGAACAAGATGGTCTACTTTGGTTCCTACAGCGGGTATCTCTACGCCCTGAATGCCCTCACCGGGCAGTTGGTGTGGAAGGCGCAGGCCGGTGACAGTCTCGCTGGCTACGAAGTCTGGTCTTCACCCGCCGTCTACAACGGGATGGTATTTGTCGGCGTATCCTCGCACGGCGACAACCCCTGCTTGCCGGGTGGATCGGTCAACGCCTACGACGAATTCACCGGACAACTGGTCTGGACCTTTAATACCATTGATCAAAGTACCTGTCCTGGCGGCGGTATCTGTGTGGGCGGTTCCATCTGGTCATCCTTGGCCATTGACGACGTGAACGGCATTGTGTACGCAGGCACCGGCAACCCCGGAAGCACCTGCACCCCTCCCACCCAAAACGCCGGATTGTATCCCGATAGCATTCTGGCCCTGAGTGCAAGCACCGGCAAGCTACTCAGCTACTTCCAAGCCATTGCGGATGACGTTAATGATAAGGACTTCGGCGCGTCGCCGGTTTTGCATTTCTCGGGAACCGTCAATCAGTGCGTCCCTTCCGGAACGCGTCCTCTGCAGTATTGGCTGACTGAACCTAGCAAGAACGGGTACCTCTTTACCTTGCAGCGGAGTGCCAATGGTTGGATAGGCAACCCTCAACAGAACTTCGCCCAGACCCTGGGATTTATTGCGACCCCGGGTTTATTGCCCGCGCAACTCACACAGAGCTGTGACAGCGTGGGTCACAAAATCATCAATTACAACAACATCATCTACATTCCGGGATCCGCCGGAGGTTTGTGGCTCTACGAGCAACTCGGCTACGCGCCCGTGGCCTTGAGGAAGTCAACCCCGCTGTCCGCGCAAGCGCTCCTGGGAGCGCCCGCGGTGATCTCAGACATTGTCTTGGTCGGTGGCAGCGATGGTAACTTCTACGCGGCCGATTACAACGGCAATCTTCTGAACACAATCGCCGTCGGATCTCCTCTTTTGGGTGGAGTAGCTATTTCCAACGGCGCCGTGTACTTCGGCTCGAAGGACGGGACGGTTTACGGCCTGACGCTCGGCCAAGCAAGAAAAAAGTAGTCGCCTGTGGGGTGCGACTTGACTAGCAAAGGCAAGAGCTGACGCGCAGCCGGAGGTGTACTGGCTTGCACACAATGGCACTTCCCCTGCATCTTGACGGCGCCGATTTTGGAGGAAAGAATGGCACTTCATATCCGAAGGAGTCCCCTCTGCCTCCGCCAATCCCGGTTCAGAGGTTCTAAATTCATGGGCAATTCCCGTTTGCGCGCGATAACTGCTCGGACACTGTTCCTCGTCGTTGCGGTGGTCACACCGGCACTGTCACAAAACTCAATCGGCGTGTTTACAAATCGCTATGACAACGGCCGGACTGGCCAGAACCGTTACGAGAAGGTTCTGAATCCGCAAAACGTTACGTCCAGTTTGTTCGGCAGGCTTGGTTCCTATTCTGTGGACGGTCACATTTATGCCCAGCCGCTCTACGTATACGGTGTGAATATCCCCGGAAAAGGCAAACACAATGTGGTTTATGTCACTACACAAATGGACACCGTGTATGCCTTCGATGCCGACGGGAGGAGCGCCACTCCGCTTTGGCAGGACAGTTTCATCGATGTGGCGCACGGGATCTATCCCGTCCCCTGCGGGACTGACGGCAGCCAAACCGACATCAGCTGCAGCGTCTACCCCTTCTACGGAATCACGGGGACTCCCGTCATTGATCCAACCACCAACACGATGTACATGGTCGCTCGGACTTTCGACATCAATACCAGCAAAGGTTATCAGCATCTTCATGCCTTGGACATCGCCACCGGCGTCGAGAAGTTCGGTGGCCCGGTGCTGATCGAGGGCAGTGTCTCCGGCGGGGGTCTCGGCGGAGATGGCGGGGTCATTACTTTCAATTCCTTGTCTGACACACAGCGCGTCGGCCTGCTCCTGGCGAACGGCAAGGTTTATATAGGATGGGCTGGATCTCTGCACGGCTGGTTGATGGCTTACGATGCGAGGACCTTGGAACAGACTGCCATCTTCATCTCTACGCCCTATGCTGCTCGCGGCGGATTCTGGCAAAGCGGCAATGGTCTGGCCGCCGACAGTTCTGGAAACATCTATGTTTCCACGGGGGATGGGATGTTCGACGCCGACTCCGGTGGGCTTGATTACGGTGACACGCTGCTGAAATTAGATCCCAACCTGAACGTGCTGGATTATTTTACTCCCATGGACCAGGCCTGCCGCGTGTCGTTCGATTACGATCTTTCCTCCTCCGGTCCGTTGGTATTGCCCACACAGCCCGGCCTCCACCCGGATGAAGTCATTACCTCGGGCAAGGGTGGCCACTATTGCAATGAGCCGGGTGCCTCAGTCTACCTGCTAGACCGAAATAACATGGGTAAATACAACCCCAATGCCGACAACGTTATTCAGGAGATCACCGGAGCACCGGCTGGCTATTGGAGCTCACCCGCCTATTGGCAGGTCGGAACGCAAGCCGCCATCTATTACTCCGGGGTCACAAACTGGGGTGGCGTGGGCGACTACTTGAGTATGTACACGCTGACCAATGGCCAACTTTCCACCACGCCGGTCTCACAGAGCACGAACCTTCTCCCTATCGGCGCGACTCCCACGGTTTCGTCGAATGGCAACAGCAATGGCATCGTCTGGGCCCTTGAGCGGCAAGAATCTCTGGGGATTCGACCCGGCCAGTTTCCGGCCATTCTGTTCGCCTATGATGCCACCGATGTTTCCAAGATGCTTTACAGTAGCGCCGATAATACCCTGCGCGACCAGGGCGGCTGTGCCAGTAAGTTCGTAGTGCCGACCGTGGCCAACGGGAAAGTCTACGTCGGGACACAGAACCAACTTGACGTATTCGGGCTTCTGGGTTCGCCGCCACCGGCACCGCGGTTATCGTTCTCGGCGCCATGCTTTACGTTTCCGAAACAAGCCGTCGGCACCACCAGCTCGACCAGAACGGTGAAGGTGATCAACAGCGGGAACGCGACCCTGAAACTTAGCACCATTGCTATCGTCGGCCTGAATGCCGGGGAGTATGCTGAAACCAACAATTGTCCGAGCACTCTCGCACCTGGTGCTCTTTGCTCGGTTAAGGTCACCTTTACGCCGTTGGACGTGGGGCCGCGCGTGGGATTTCTCCTGGTCACTGACAACGCAGCCGGCAGCCCACAAAATGTCCAACTCATAGGAAAAGGAGTGCAGCCCTAAGTTGCTCCCGTCGCAGCCGGAATGCTGGCGCTAGGGTCTGCGCTCAAGGCCTAGGCATATTCTCCAGGATGATCGGCGAGGCCCCGATGGTAGCCGGGGCGCCATTGTGAGTGGTCGCGGTCACATCGCGCCACTGGCTCACGGTGAACGGAGGATTCGGGAACGGGGTTGATCCGCACTGCGGATTTGAGCAAGAGGACACTGCGGAACTGTCCCAAACGATCTCCGCCTCGTAGCCGCCGGAACGAGTGATTCCGACCGTAAACACCCCAGGCCCGGGATTGGTGCAGCTTCCTGGGCAAGAGACGCTCGCAATGGTGGCATCGGAGAGCCAGTCGACCGTCTCGTAATAAGCGATCCCTCCCGTGCAGTAGTACCCGCCGATCTTCAGATCAGGTATATCGCACTCCAGGGGAGATCCACTTAGCAGATCCGGCGACCACAGTGCTCCTGAACCGGTGGGGCTAGCATGGTCCCATGCGTACCAATACGCGCGCTGCACGCCAGAGATCAACAGGGTCAGATACCAGCGAGGAACATAGGCTGCCTGCAGGGTAGGGTTGGGTGTATCTTCGTTCTTGCCCCAGCTGCCTTCGCCGATGAAGTATGGTTTCCCTGCCGTGTCGGCCATCGCCTTTTCCACAGCAATGTATGGTAGTAAGTCTTCGGGAACCTCGCCGTGCGTAAAGTAGACGTGGCCCACTACGACGTCCGTCGCCGCTGCTCCCGCATTCCCGTAGTTGCACATGCTTCCGGCAGGTGGGTTCGCCCCACAGTCTAGATAGTTCTCCATGACAGTGTTGCCGTCGTCCAACGGCTGGGGGCCGGCGTCGCCCGCCATGATCATGGCTGTCGGATCCAGTCCCGTGGCGGTGTATCCTGACGTCCCGCAAGTCAGTCCCGTTGCGGTGATGGGATCGCTGGAATGTCCTTCGACGATGCAACGCAGGTCCTGCGCCATGCGCAACATTTGCGCAAAGGTGCCGCGATAGCTACACGAGATTCCCGCACTCGGTGTCTGGCAAACCGCAGTTGCGACCGTGTCCGAACGGTGAAACTCGTTCCAGATTTCGTAGAAGGCAATATGGGCGTGGTTCGCTAGATAGTCGGACGCCGAGACGTGCTGCACCAAAGTTGTTACAAAATCCCGCCACGCCTGGTCAGTGCCCGTGCCATCGGGATTTAGATCAACCGGAGGATCACACATGCCGGGAGGCAGGTTGTTCATTCCAGCCTCGTCACACAACATGTCGGTGGGATTCGAGGAAATCCAACTCGGTGTCTTTCCCAAGGTTATGAAGACATCATTTATGCCCCTGTTCTTTAGATCTGCCAGGAGGAGGTCTAATCCTGAGAAATCAAAGGAACCTCGAGCCGGATTTATGCCCTGCCATCCTTCCGCACAGACATTCCCCCAAATCCTAAAGGTCCCGGCAGGACCGTCGAACAAGGGAAACTGGTGCGATGACGTACCGCATCCCGCGAGGTGAGACTGGTGCATGCCGAAAAACACGGTTGCCGGTGTGTTTGGCAGGTTCGGACCAGACGGACCGTTCCCCTGATTAGAATTTGCTGGGCCCCCTCCGCAGCCGGCCAAAAGCAGAAGCAATAACACGGCGGGGAGAGGGAGCATACCGCGAAATACTCTGCACATAGTTGCTCAGCCTTCTAAACCACTGGAGCACTCTTGCTCTCTGCGGCTGAAACGTTTTAACCCGGATACGTGCAAAAAGTTGTGCGCCACACAGGACGGATCGGGCCCTGGAAGGTTGGGTTGGGGTGAGCTTCAGTTGATGGCCCACGATCCTGCCGCCGTCATTATCGCGGTCACTTCTTGTGAGTTCGTTCCCGGAGGTATCTAGGCAGCGCGTCCTGCCACAAGGGCATTGACACGCCCAAAGAGCGCAGCTTGGTCTTGCTCAGGACGGAATACGCCGGACGTTTCACCGGGCTGAAGAACTCCGTGGTCTTGCAGGGTGTGAGGTTCGCTTGGATGCCGGCACATTCAAAGATGTGGCGGGTAAAGTCGTACCACGAGCACTGCCCTTCCGAAGTCAGATGGTACAGGCCGAATGTTCCCGTCAGAAGCAGTTTGCGCACCGCTTCCGCAATGTCAAATGTGTACGTAGGCGTGAGGACCTGATCATCCACTACGCGGATCGCATCGCCGGCCGCCGCCTTCTTCAACATGGTCTCGACGAAGTTGCCGCCCTTGCCACTGCTGCCCGCTACTCCGTACAGACCGCAGACCCGGATCACAAAGTAGCGGTCGGTGCTGAAGGCGATCAGATTCTCCCCCGCAACTTTCGAGGTGCCATAAACATTGAGCGGCGCCGGGCGATCGCTTTCCTCATACGGGGCATTCTTGGAGTAGCCGCCGAAAGCGTAGTCCGTGCTGAAGTGCACCAGCACCGCGTTGGAGCGTTGACAGGCCAAAGCGAGATTCATGGGTGCGGTGGCGTTGACGTGGAAGGCCAAATCGGACTTCTTCTCACATTCTTCGACTTTGTGGTACGCGGCAGTGTTAAGCACAACCTCAGGTTTCGACTCAGCCAGAACTTTCTCCACTTGTTCCGGGATGCACACATCCACCTGGGCATGCGTGACGGCAACGACGGTATCGCCTGCTGCCCGAAATACCTTATGAAGGTCCGTCCCCAGCTGCCCGTTGGCCCCGATCAGAAGAACTTTCAACGCTTCACCTCCATCGCCATTGTAACAAGTGCTCTCTGCCGTCCTCGATTCTGACACTTGTTACCGGACGTGCTTTCTGAGGAACACGGACCGAAGCCATTATTTAAGGGAGAAATTGCAGTCTGCGAGCAGCCCAAGAGGTTACTCAGAGACCGGGGCTTGTAACTCCTGCCCCACCGGTTGCCGGCACGAACTTCCTTCTCTGCGACCCCATGCTAGACTTTGCTGAGAGAAAACCTTGCATGAAGAAAGCGCTAGCACTGGGCCTTCTCGGGATTGTTGTATTCTGCCTGCCTTGTCCAAGCCAGGTGCAGGAGGGCTTTTTCGGACTTCACCAGAACAAGTACACCCGCGGCGAACCCTGGCCCACCGTCCCCTTTGGAATCCGCAGAACCGTCAGCGACCGGGTTACCTGGGACGATCTGGAAACCTGCGCCGGCGGTCCCAATCCGAACAATCCTTGTTATCACTGGGGCAGGAACCGTGAAGATGGCGACCTGGACAAAGTGGTGAATGACTCCGTTGCCCATGGCGTCGATGTCATGTTCACCGTCTACGACACAGCAGGATGGATTTCCAACCGAGGAGAGCGCTGCCGCGCCAAGGGTGTGCCCGATGCCAACTGCGCGGGCCCAGCCGATCTAGATTGCGGGTCGAATTCGATCGGCTTATGCGATCCGCCCGCGGATGTGGACGCGGTGGTGGGAAGCGGCGAGGGCGATGGTTCCGACAAGACTTTCAAGGATTTCATCACGGCGGTCGCCACCCGCTACGGAAAGAAAATCAAGTACTGGGAAATGTGGAACGAGGCGCCCAACATCCGGTCTTCGAACCCCGAGTACTGGACATTCAAGCAGTGGGCGCGAATGACCAAAGACTTTCACGACGCCATCAAGGCTGTGAATCCAGAGGCGGTCGTTCTCGGGGCTAACACCTGCGTCTGCTTTCCGCGAGGTTCAGCTGACTTTGAGGAGTGGACGGCAGGTTATTTTGCCGCGCTCGACAAGTATGGCCCCTCAGTGGTGGACGGAATCACCTACCACGGTTACGCCCTGCGCCCCGAGCGCAACGTCGAGCTCGTACACAAATTGCTTGAGATCATGGGCCGCCATGCCAGCGTACGCGGCAAACCGATCTACGACAGCGAAGACGCCTGGCCCGGTGGCAACGTTTTCACCAAGTGGAACGGCAAGCCGGACTGGGACCTGCGGTCGGCGTGGTTGGCGCGCTCGCTGATCGTGAACGCATCGCTCGGCGCGAAGGCCTACATTTTCTTTGGCTGGGACCTGGGCCCGGTTGGACAGATGTGGGCCCGCGACCGGGAGCCCTGGGACTGCACTACTCCCAACAAAGATGGAAAGATGGGATACC
>JAIQFW010000197.1 GCA_020073105.1 Terriglobia bacterium | reverse complement strand
GCCGCCGTCCGCGGGGACGTCTTGGAGTGCGGTGAGCTTCGCGCAGTGCCCCGGAGCCAGTGTCGCGGCACCTTCGCGTGATCACGCCGGACAAACGTCAGCGGGATCTCCCGCCAGGCCTCCCAGTAGGCCAGGGCTCCCTGCGACTCGACGAGCCTGAGGGCCGCGAGGCTGTTCAACTCGGCGCCATCCAATTGATCCAGGGCATCCCAGGCTTGTAAACCGCAGACACCAAGTTTCCCAAGCCCAAGGGCAGTTCACTCCACCTCTTCCGCCATACGCACGCCTCGCACCTGCTGGCATCCGGCGCCGCGGAGTGCCTCTCGCCCAGAGGCTGGGCAAGTTGGTGGAGCGGATCGAGCGCAAGTCTGTCCCCGTCGGAACGCTGGACATCAGCTTCTACCGCGACGACCTTTCCACGGTCGGCCCCAAGCCGGTGGTCCAGAAATCCGACATTGGCTTCCCCATCCAGGACAAGAACATCATTCTGGTGGATGACGTTCTCTTCACCGGCCGCACCATCCGAGCCGCTCTGGATGCCGTATTCGACCATGGCCGGCCGAGCCGGGTGCGGCTGTGCGTGCTGATTGACCGCGGTCATCGTGAGCTGCCGATTGCAGCGTCGTTCATCGGCCGCGCCGTCCAGACCACAATGAAGGAAGTTATCGAGGTCAAGCTCACCGAGATTGATAACTCAGAAAAAGTTTTGCTGATGGAAAAGTGAGCGTTGCCACTCTGTGTGCAATTGTGTTGTCCGCCCTCTGAGAGATAGTCCCCGGCCATGCAGCCAACACTCCATCCCCGCGTCAAAATCTGTTGCATCGCAAGTTTGGGCGAAGCTGAACTGGCGATAAAGTATGGGGCCTCAGCGCTCGGGCTGGTGTCCCACATGCCCAGCGGGCCCGGCGTCATTTCCGAAGAGGAGATTGCGCAAATCGCCGCAAAAGTACCGCCCCCCATCGCCACATTTCTCCTAACGAGCCGGCAGGACGCTCCCGGCATCATCGCTCAGCAACATCGTTGTGGCACCAATACCATCCAGGTCTGTGATCGCCTTGCCACCCGTTCTTATCGTGAACTGCAGTCTGCCCTCTACGGCATCTCGATTGTCCAGGTCATCCACGTCGTCGGACCCGAATCAGTGGAGGAAGCAGTTTCGATCTCCCCTCATGTGGACGCAATTCTGCTGGACTCGGGAAACCCTGCGCTCGCAGTCAAAGAACTCGGCGGGACGGGACGAAGACACAACTGGGCCTTGAGCCGGCAGATTCGGGAACAAATCGACATCCCCCTTTTCCTGGCCGGCGGGCTGAATGCCGGCAACGTTCGCCAGGCAATCGACGAGGTCAGCCCTTTCGGATTGGACATCTGCACCGGAGTGCGAACCAACGGGAGGCTGGACGAGCAAAAGCTGGCCGCCTTCTTCGCCAGCGTGTTTTCGTGTTGAGGGGAAACTTCCTGGCATTGAGGCATGCGCCAACCACCCGCCTTCAACTTCCGCCCACGACATCATATTTCTGAAAATCCGGCACAAGGGTTTACAATCAGGCGCGATTTTGCCGACGCCCAGCTAACCATGGCAACGAAGGGATTCCGCCTCAAGTGAACCCGCCTTCCGGAAATGCCCCCGCAGCACCAATCCGCGCTGTCGATGTAATCCGCAAGACGCGAGATCACCAGGAACTCTCCACTGCAGAGATCGGCAGTTTGGTGGAGGGATACACGCGTGGCGAGATTCCGGACTACCAGGCGGCCGCGTGGTTGATGGCTGCAGTCATACGCGGACTGACTCGGGCCGAAACCGCGGCCCTGACCGACGCCATGCTGCGTTCGGGTGAGGTGCTCGACCTTTCCGATTTTTCCGCCAGCAAGGTGGACAAGCATTCCACCGGTGGCGTCGGCGACAAGACTTCCCTCGTTTTGGCGCCGGTTGCAGCCGCGGGCGGCTTGATCGTACCCATGATCAGCGGCCGTGGTCTCGGTCACACCGGAGGCACGCTGGATAAACTCGAGTCGATTCCCGGGTTCAACGTCAACCTGCCCGTCGCTGAGTTCCGTCGTGTGCTGCACGCCTGCGGCTGCTGCATGATTGGCCAGACCGCCGAAATCGCTCCCGCCGACCGCAAGCTCTATGCCCTGCGCGACGTCACCAGCACCGTCGAAAGTCCTTACCTGATCTGCGCCTCCATCATGAGCAAGAAACTGGCGGAGGGCATTGACGCCCTGGTTTTGGACGTCAAGACGGGCTCCGGCGCCTTCATGAAGAAGGAAGAGGACGCGGTATTCCTGGCGGAATTGATGGCGGAAACCGGGCAGCGCATGGGGAAGAAGGTCGTTGCGCTGATCACCGACATGGACCAACCTCTTGGGTTGAAGGTCGGCAACTCACTCGAAGTCGCCGAGGTGATTGACGTGCTAAGGGGGCAGGGCCCCGCCGACCTTCGCGAACTTTGCCTCGAACTGGCAGCCTGGATGTTTCTTCTGGGCGGCAAGGCATCTACCTTACCGGAGGGCAAGCAAACCGCGGAGCAACTGATCAACTCCGGGAAAGCGCTTGCGAGGTTCCGGCAGATGGTGGAATTGCAAGGCGGGGACGTGCGCGCCATCGATGATCCCGCCCGCCTGCCCCACGCACAGCACACTCTGGACGTTGCCAGTCCCAGAAGCGGCTATGTGTCCGCCATTCACTGTGAAGCGATCGGCACGGCCTGCGTGATTCTGGGCGGGGGCCGCGAGAAGAAAGAAGACACAGTCGATCCCGCCGTCGGCATCGTTTTGAGGAAGAAGGTCGGCGATGCGGTCACTGCGGGCGATCCGCTTTGCACCATTCACCACAATTCCGACTCGCGTTCTGCGCGCGCCCGACAGCTGATTGAAGCCAGCTACCAGATCGCAGACCGGCCGCCCTCGGCGGCCCGGCCGCTGGTGCATCGGGTCATCAATCGTTCCGGAGAGGAGATTTGAATGGGCCGTCTTACTGGCATTCTCGGAATTCTCACCATGCTGGCATTGGGGTTCATTTTCTCCGCCAACCGGCGGGCCATTCGCGTAAAGACCGTGGCTTGGGGCCTGGGTTTGCAGTTCGCTTTCGCGATCTTCGTATTAAAGATGGAGTTCGGGCGCGTGATGTTTCAAAAGGCCGGTGACGCGGTAAACCGGCTGCTCGCCAACGCGTTTGTCGGCTCCCAGTTCGTCTTCGGAGATCTCGGCAAACAAGGCTCCCATCTGGGCTTCTACTTCGCCTTTCAGGTTCTGCCCACGGTGATTTTCATCGCTGCCTTCTTCGCCGTGCTCTACCACTACGGAATCATGCAGTTCATCGTGAAGCAGGCGGCGCGGGTGATGACCAAGTTCATGGGGGCCAGCGGCGCCGAATCGTTGAACGTGGCCGCCAGCATTTTCATGGGACAGACCGAGGCCCCTCTGACCATACGGCCCTTTCTGCCCGACATGACGCGATCGGAACTCATGACCGTGATGACCAGCGGCATGGCGCACGTTTCCGGCGGAATCATGGCCGCCTACATCGCATTTGGAGTCGAACCCAAACACCTGCTCAGCGCCGTCATCATGACCGCGCCGGGCACCATCCTCATGTCAAAGATGCTGGTGCCGGAGACGGAGCAACCCAAGACCGCGGGGCGCGTAGTCATGAGCGAAGAGGAGGTAGATGCCGAGAAGAAAGAGAATCTGCTTGGAGCGATTGCCCGGGGCACCACCGACGGCCTGCACCTGGCGCTCAACATCGCCGCCATGCTGATTTCGTTTCTCGCCCTGATCGCGCTCTGCAACGGCCTGCTGGGAGGAATCCATAACGGCCTGACGCACGTTGGCATCTCCTGGTTCCCTACGAGTCTGGAAAGGATCTTTGGCACAATCTTCGCCCCGATTGCGTGGGTCATAGGTGTCCCCTGGCGAGATTGCTCCGCAATCGGAAACCTTTTGGGTACGCGTATGGCGCTCAACGAACTGGTCGCCTTCTCCATGCTCGGACCGCAGCGGGCAGCGCTCGATCCGCGCTCGTTTACGATTGCAACGTTTGCATTGTGCGGCTTTGCCAACCTGAGTTCGATCGGGATCCAGATCGGCGGCATTGGAGCGTTGGCTCCGAACAAACGAGGGGAGCTGGCGCGGCTGGGCTTTAGAGCGATGCTGGCCGGAACGATGGCGAATCTGATCTCGGCCTCAATTGCGGGGATGCTGCTGTAATTGCCGGGTACAACGACGGACAGGCACTGCTCGACGCACTTTGAGTTCTTCTGTCGATGGGGAGCTTGAGGTTGGTTGCGGGGGTGGATTTGAACCGCCGACCTTTGGGTTTATGAGTCGCAAAAGATAACCTCCCGTCTTTGCCCCTCATTCAATCTGGACGGTGGTGCTCTTGCGCGTTATCTCAGGGAGTCGGGCACGCCGCTGCTTGGGGGCTGGCCCATCTTCTCGTTCTCATCTTACTCTTGAGGGTGCCCCGCTCAAGCCGGTTTTGCTTGGGCGGGGATTTTCATGGAGACGGAGATTGTTCTCCGGTTAGCTCGCCAACCGTGCTCACGAACCTGCTACGAATCGGCGACCGTCCGGCAGAGTCCAGCCCCAGAGCAATTAAAGTTACCAACCCATTTGGCGCATCCTCCGGAGGATAATCGCGCTGTAGCTGTTCATGCGCTCGGGTCGTCGCTTCAGGGGAGCCGGCAAAATTGCAGCGAGCCGTGTCGCCTGTTCCAGGCCAACATTCCGGGCTGCGGCTCCATAGTAGTAAGGACACGCCGCCTCGGCTCCGTAAATACCGGGGCCCCATTCGACCACGTTGAGGTAAATCTCCAGAATGCGCCGTTTGCCGAGGACCAATCGGCCATCGGTACCAACGCGGCCTCGGCGCCCTTGCGGAGGAAAGAGCGGCCGGTCCCGAAGAACAGGTTTTTGACGAGTTGCTGCGTAATAGTGGAAGCTCCGCGCGTGCGCTCGCCTTCCATATCCTCTTGCGCGGCGATTTGGATCTGATGCCAATCGAATCCGTGGTGGTGGTAGAAGTTTGCGTCCTCGGCGGCAATGACCGCATGCTGGAGATCAGGCGAGATTTGCCCGAGCGGAATGAACTTGTAGCGTTTGCGATACGGCTTGCCATGAACCCAGGCCTGCAGGCGGCGTTGCATGTGCACCGCGGTGGTCGGGGGGTCGATCCACCGGGCCGCCACAAGAACCAGCGCAGCAGGCGACCAAAGAAGCACCACGCCGATGACAAGCCACCAAACAAGGGATCGGAGGAAACCCCGTAGCGGGGTCGTGGCGTGCGTGTTCGGCATGATAGTCAAGTTTCAGAATAATAGGAGGACTGGCCCAGGCTTTCCAACTACCCAAACACAGGAGGGTGGCCCGGCCTTCTTCAGGGAATGGGAGCGTCTGGGAGTCCGATGAAACCGTGATTGAGGATGGGGAGCTTGAGGTTGGTTGCGGGGGGTGGATTTGAACCACCGACCTTTGGGTTATGAGCCCAACGAGCTACCAGACTGCTCCACCCCGCGAAATCATCATAACAACCGCACTACGCAGCGTCAAACCGCTGCATCACCGAATCGAGTGACGGGCGCCACAACGCGTGCGCACCGGTGTTCTCGACCTGTGATCGACAAGAATCGGCAGTGGCGACCGACCACGCCGTTTCGCTGAAGACTAGTTCTTCAGCTTGGGCCGCTCGCAAGCGTCCACGATCTTCGTGGGGTCGATCGCCTCTTTATCAATCTGCTCTTCGAGAATCTTCCCGTCCTTGCCGATCAGGAAATTCACCCGACGCGGCGCTTGGTATTCGTCCACGTAAACGCCGTATTCGCGGGTTATTTTTCCACCCCAATCACTTAGCAGAGGGAACCTCACTCCGATCTGGTCGGCAAAGGCTTTATTCGCGAAGGAACTATCCATGCTCACACCCAGGACCTGGGTGTCGGCGGCTTCCAGCTTCTTCAAATTCTGCTGGAAGTTCTTCATCTGCTTCGCTCAACCCCCGGTGAAGGCAAAAATAAAGAAGGCCACCACCACGTTCTTCTTGCCGCGATACTGGCTGAGGGTAACGTCTTTGAGGTCGTTGCCATCGAAGTATTGCAGCTTGAAGTCCGGTGCGATGTCCCCCACCTTGAATTTCATCGGAGGCTTCGGCTTGTCTTCCGCCGAAACCCGGGACACCAGCGGGTTGATCGAGGAGAGAGCCAGCAAGATCGCAAGCGCGGCACTAATCCCAACTTTTGGCATCTGGAGACACTCCGTTCAGGACTTAGGGTGTCTATTCTCTCAGCAAAACGGGGTTGACGCCAGAGGGTCTGGGACATTGCCTAACCCCTGAGGAAACAAGTACATTGCTTGCGGAGATCCATCGCTCCACGGGGCCCCGTTTGCGCATGAGCCTGCAGACCCTCAATGACATCTTCTTCGCCGTGGCTGATCGCAACGATCGCGTGGTCATGATGCATCGGCAGGCGATTCAGTGGGTTTCCATCTCTTCGAGCGAGTTCTATCAAAATGTGGTCGGGGTGGCACGCGCCCTTCAAGCATGGGGGACCACCAAAGGGGACCGGGTCGCCATTCTCAGCGAGAACCGGGCCGAGTGGACCATTGCCGACTTCGCCTGTCTGCTCATCGGCGCCGTGGTCGTCCCCATCTATGCGACTCTCACCGGAGAACAGACTGGCTACATTCTGCAGGATTCCCGCGCCCGCTCTGTCTTCGTCTCCAGCGAGAAGCAGTTTTTGAAGGTAACGAGCATCCAAAACCAGACTGCCGTGGAGAAAATCGTGGTCATGGATGCGGTTGAAACGGCGCACGCATTCCACATGCAGCGCTTGATGCACGATGGCCCGAAGGAGCGCGATGCGAGGTTTGATGCCGAGGCCCGAACCGTGCGTCCGGATGACTTGGCTCGTCGATGCATTCGTCCTGGCCCAGAAGGCTGTCGACGATGCGCAGCGGGCACTCGGTCCGGATCATCCGAGCGTCGGTCTTGCGCTCGCCAATCTGGCCGAAGAGGTGAGGGATCCTCATCGCACTTTGCCTCGGGGCATTCTGGGCGCGGTTGGGGCGAGCGTCCTGATCTACGTCATCGTGGCGTTCGCCGACATCACCGCGGGGACGTCCGTTCGAAAGCCAGCGAACGTCACGACTGCATCGAGGCCCATTGCGTGCGCCATGCTCCTGATGCGCCGCTCGTACGGCTCCTCCCCGTAACTTGCCTCGCCCACCACCAGAAACCGCACGTTCTCACGTTTCTTCCGTATAGTATCGGCCGCAGAAAGCAACTCTTCGTGCCCTTTGCCCTGCGAGAACCGGCCAACGAACCCGACGATAACAAGGGAATCGTCGAAGCCAAATTGGCGGCGGACGTTATTGCGGCGTTCCCGTCCGGGGGAGAAGAGGTCCGTGTCGACCGCGTCGAAGAGCGTGATGACCCGCTCCGGGGGAACGGGTGTGGTATCGATGACATTTC
>JAIQFW010000013.1 GCA_020073105.1 Terriglobia bacterium | reverse complement strand
ATCTACGTGGTGCTGGGTGTGAACCTGGAGGGGCAGAAGGAAGTGCTGGGGCTGTGGGTGGCGCAGACCGAAGGCGCGAAGTTCTGGCTGCAGGTGCTGACGGAGTTGCAGAACCGGGGAGTGAAGGACATCCTGATCGCGTGCGTGGATGGGCTGAAAGGATTTCCGGAAGCGATTGAGGCGGTGTATCCGCGCACCGAGGTGCAGCTCTGCATCGTGCATCTGGTGGCGGGTGGCCCGGGCGAATGCATCTTAAATTAGTTGGGTGGGTGCCCTGTTCACGCTCCGCTTGGGCGGGGGTTTCTCTTCACGCACCTATCCCAACACTCCCCAAAGCAAATCCCCGGACGGCGTTCGTCCGGGGCCTAACCTGTCCAGCTACAAGAACCATTATCGACAGATTTCCCTGCCCAGTCGAGGTTACCGAAGGGACCCTGCCAGATCCTCTTCCTGCGTCGCGGCGGTTTTGCTAGACTACGGCCATGGAAGTTCGTTTTACACCCGAGCAGGAAGCCCAGCTTTCCGAGATCGCCAGCCAGGCCGGTATTGACCCCGAACGTCTGGTAAAGGATGCCGCGCTGCGCTTGCTTGAACGGGACGCACGCTTTCGCGCCGCCGTTCAAAAAGGGCTTGAGCAGGCGGATCGTGGCGAGTTTGTAGACGAAGACGAAATGCAAGCCCGGATCGACCGGATGCTTCAGTCCTGATGCGCGTTCGATGGACGCCCAATGCGGCTGACGATCTTCAACACATCTTCGACTACCTCATTGCACATGACGCTCGCCTGGCCCGTCCAACCGTCATCTCAATCCGTGACGCGATCCTCTCACTGAAAGAGTTCCCTCGCCGGGGCAGACCCGGTTTAATTGAGGGTACGCGGGAGTTGCTGCATGGCCGCCTGCCCCACATCGTGAGCTACCGAGTACGGGAGGAAACCATCGAGATACTCCATATCTGGCACCCGGCCCAGGACCGTCACTGAGTCGCGGCCACAAACCAAACGGGGCAGCTTTCGCCGCCCCGTCTTAGCTGACTGCTGAATGCTGAGTGCTAAGTGCCTTCCGACCATCCCGCCAGATACTCTTCCTGTTCCGGCGACAGCTTGTCGATCTTGATGCCCATAGACTCGAGCTTCAACTTCGCCACCCGCTTATCCAGGTCATCGGGAACTTTGTAAACTCTCTTTTCCAGCGTCTTGGCGTTCTTGACCATGTACTCGACCGACAGCGCCTGATCGGCGAAGCTCATGTCCATCACTGACGGCGGATGGCCCTCAGCCGCAGCCAGGTTGATCAGACGGCCTTCGCCCAGCAGGTTGATCTTGCGGCCGTCTTTGAGCGAATACTCTTCCACGAAGTTGCGCGTGGTGCGCTTCGAGGAGGACATCTTCTCCAGCGCCGGGATGTCGATTTCGACGTTAAAGTGGCCCGAGTTCGAAATGATGGCGCCATCTTTCATGAGTTCGAAGTGATCCTTGGCCAGCACGTTTTTATTGCCGGTCACGGTGCAGAAAACGTCGCCCATTTTGGCGGCTTCGCTCATCGACATCACGCGGAAGCCGTCCATCACCGCTTCCAGTGCTTTCGTGGGATCGATTTCCGTAATGATGACCTCCGCCCCGTTTCCCCGTGCCCGGCTCGCTAGCCCGCGTCCGCACCAGCCGTAGCCGGCGATCACGAACTTCGATCCTGCCAGCAGGAAATTGGTCGCCCGGATGATGCCGTCGATCGTCGACTGCCCTGTGCCGTAGCGGTTGTCGAACAGGTGCTTGGTGTCGGCGTCGTTGACCGCGACGATGGGAAAGCGCAAAACGCCTTCCTTGGCCATGGCGCGCAGCCGGATCACGCCGGTGGTGGTCTCTTCCGTGCCGCCGATGACGCCCGGGAGCGCGTCCTGCCGCTTGGTGTGCAGAACCGTGACCAGGTCGGCGCCGTCATCCATGGTGATGTGCGGCTTGTGATCGATGGCCGCGAGGATGTGGCTGTAGTAGGTGTCGTTGTCCTCGCCCTTGATGGCGAACACGGAAATGCCGTGATCGCGTACCAGGCTGGCGGATACGTCGTCCTGCGTGGACAGCGGATTCGAAGCGCACAGCACCACGTCGGCCCCGCCGTCCCGCAAGGTAATGGCCAAATTTGCGGTTTCAGCTGTGACGTGCAGACAGGCAGAAATGCGAATGCCCTTGAGCGGCTGGTTCTTGATGAATTCTTTGCGGATGATCTGCAGGACCTTCATCGACTGGTTCGCCCAGTCGATGCGCTTCTTGCCCAGATCGGCGAAATCGACACTTTTGATGTCAGAACGAAGTTGCGTAGGTGTAGTGGCCATTACTTCTCCTGTAAAAGTCTTGTGATCCTGAGGGACGGCTGCCCCACCCTTTCGAAGGGTGGGATGACCCGACTCCTATTTCCTTACCGCGTGGGCTACCGGCTCTCGCAAACCGGCTTCGCTGGCCAACTTGCTGGCGTGGTGCGTGACCTCCCACGTGAAGTCGGGATCGTTGCGTCCAAAGTGCCCGTATGCCGCTGTCTTGCAATAGATCGGCCGCCGCAGCTTCAGCGATTCGATGATCCCCTTGGGGGTGAGTTTGAAGTGGGCCCGCACCAGGTCGGGGATGATCGTCTTGTCCACTTTCTCCGTGCCAAAAGTATCCACCAGCACGCTCACCGGTTCGGCCACTCCGATGGCGTAGGCGAGTTGCAGTTCGCAACGCTCCGCCAAGCCCGCCGCCACAATGTTCTTGGCGATGTGACGCGCCATGTAAGCCGCCGAGCGGTCCACTTTGGTCGGGTCCTTGCCGCTGAACGCGCCGCCGCCGTGGCGGCCCATGCCGCCGTAAGTGTCGACGATAATCTTGCGCCCAGTCAGGCCGGTGTCGCCCATGGGCCCGCCGATTACAAAACGCCCGGTGGGATTAATGTGGTACTTAGTGTCTTCGTCGAGAAGGTGGGCGGGAATGGTGGCCTGGATCACATGCTTGAGAATGTCACCGCGCAGTTCGTCGTTGGTGACGGTCTCAGCGTGCTGGGTGGAAATTACGACTGCATCCACGCGAATGGGCTTGCGATGCTCATCGTACTCAACCGTCACCTGAGACTTTCCGTCCGGCCGCAGATAAGGCAGCTTGCCGTGCTTGCGCACTTCGGCGAGGCGCATGGTGAGCTTGTGCGCCAGCGCAATCGGCATCGGCATTAACTCCGGCGTCTCATTGCACGCATAGCCAAACATCATTCCCTGGTCGCCGGCGCCGCCGGTGTCTACGCCCATGGCGATGTCGCCAGACTGTTTATTGATGCTGGAGATCACGGCGCACGTGTTGGCATCGAAGCCATAAAGCGCGTTGTCGTAGCCGATCGAGGCCACGGTGCCGCGCACCAGGGTCTGGAAATCGACATAGGCCTTGGTGGTAATTTCCCCGGCTATGACGACCAGCCCGGTCGCGGTCAAGGTCTCGCAAGCCACGCGGCTGACCGGATCGTCCGCCAGGCAGGCGTCCAGAATGGCGTCAGAAATTTGATCGGCGATCTTATCGGGATGGCCTTCGGTCACGGATTCAGAAGTAAACAAATAGCGGTTCTTGTGAGACAAGCAGCTTCTCCTTAAGCCTGTGGGCGTTACGTCCGGCAGGGGAAATCAGAACACAACGGCCTGAATACCAGCATGTTGGGTCTTTAAAAAGCTATCAGAGAGGGGGGTGGGGGCGCAATTGTTTTGGGGTGGGCGGCGGATGCGGGCAGCGAACGGGAGTCCCTAAATGGCAGATGGTAAAGGGAAGAGGGTGAATGGGAAGCGG
The DNA here is from genome assembly GCA_020073105.1 of Terriglobia bacterium. Classification (GTDB taxonomy): domain Bacteria; phylum Acidobacteriota; class Terriglobia; order Terriglobales; family Acidobacteriaceae; genus JAIQFW01. Next base: position 33,010 of record JAIQFW010000013.1, on the reverse strand, counting down.
GGAATGCACAGCCCGTTGGTGTGCACAGGCTGGATAAACCCAGGTTCCTCGGGGTTGAAGTCCTTCGGAATGACAAGGGTTTCAGGTTTCAGGTTTCAGGTTTCAGGTTTCAGGTTTCAGGTTTCAGGTTTCAGGTTGGGATAGGGATCTTTCGACTACGAGGAACAGGTCGCGAGCGGCCGGTTCCACTCCGCTCAAGATGACAGAATTACGGTTGTGGGGTAGGGGCCTCGACTTTCGGAGGCGAGGGCTGCAGGCCGTTGGCATTGAAGACCAGGGTTTTCACCTCTTCGAAGTCACCCTGGGGCGGCAGCTTCTTCCCGTTGAACTCGAAATCAAGTGCCCCGACGTTTCCGGCCCTCACGACGATCTCTTTGCCGGCGCGGATGGTCCTCTGGGTTGGACCGGTAAACATTCCGCGTGCGATTTCCTTTCCGTCAGTAATGATGGAGAGCCAGGAGTCCTCGTTGACGCGAATCTGCAAGGTGAGTGTTCCGGCGGAAACCGGCGCCTTGACGTCCGGCGGGTTTGGTGAAATCGCGCGATCGGTGCTGGCGGGAAGCACGGTCGCCGCCTGGGCCGCCGCCGGCGAAGGGCGCGTGCCCATTGCCGAAGCCGGCGTCTCGGCGGGGGGAACAGAGGGCGGAACCGGCCGGGATGTTCTCTGCTTCTCGCGGGAATAGAAGCTCCAGGCGGCAAATCCCAGGGCAACGATCAGCAACCCAATCGCCAACCAGCCCCAAGGAAGGCTGGCGCCGCGGTCACTCTCTGCTTCAGGCCAGACCTCGGTTGCTGATGGCTGGGTACCACCGGCGGGCTTCTTCTCCGCCGGGACCGCTCCCGTAGCGGCGAGATAATCGGCGATGGCCTGTTCCTCGTCCATGCCCAGGTGGCGGGCGTAGGCGCGGATAAAACCCTTGTTGAAGATGCCGCCGGGGAGCTGATCAAACTGTTCCTCCTCCAGAGCACGCAAGAACCGGGTACCAATTCGCGTGGTCTGGGCGATTTCCTCCAGCCCAATGCCGCGCTGTTCTCGCTCCTTCTTCAATCGTGGTCCAAAGGATGCCACGCGCTGTCTCCGCCCAACAGCATAGTATAGGGGAACAGGAGTCAGCAGTCAGGAGTCAGCAGCCAGCACTTTAGGCAAGGACGGGGGCACCCCGAAGTTAAGATGAGAAGGAAAGGGCGGGCCAGTCCCCGGGCACCAGGTAACTGCGTGAAAAGCGGCCAAAGTCCGCGTCCAGACGCGCTTTCCCCTCGTGTCTTGGTGGGTTCTGGTTACCAACGTTTCTTCCCCGCCCTTCCATGAGCCGAATATAATTTTAGGACTTGCGCTCCACACTTGAGGTTGGCATGACCAAGGCCGCCGAGGCCGACCGCAACCGGCAGACCCAGGAATTGGCCATTTTCCACGATGTGGCCAAGGCCCTGACGTCTTCTCTGGACCTCGCCTCCATTTTGCAAACCATCATGGAAAAGATGGCGGAATATTTCCGTCCCGACACCTGGTCTCTGCTCATGGTGGACGAAGAGAAGGACGACCTGTATTTTGCCATTGCGGTGGGCAACGCTTCCAAGGCGCTGCAGGATGTTCGTTTGAAAGTGGGCGAAGGCATCGCCGGTTATGTTGCCAAACACGGCGAAAAGCTCATCGTGGAGGACGTCTACACCGATGTGCGCTTCTCGCGGCGGGTCGACGAAATGACCCGGGAGAAGACCCGCTCCATCATCTGCTTTCCGGTGCGCTCCCGGCTGCGGGTCCTGGGCGTGATTCAACTGATGAATGTCGACATGAAGCACTTCGGCGACCAGGAGAAATATTTCCTGCAGTCGCTCTGCGATTATGCCGCCATCGCCATTGAAAATGCCCGCGCCGTCGAGAAAATTCAGGAACTCACCATCACCGACGATTGCACCGGCCTGTTTAACGCGCGCCATCTCTACAAGACCCTGGAGACGGAGGTGTATCGTTCGTCGCGTTTTGGCTACGAGTTTACGGTGTTGTTCATCGACCTCGACCACTTCAAACAAGTGAACGACACCCACGGGCACTTGATCGGAAGCAAGCTGCTGGCCGAGATCGGCTACCTGATCAAGGCACAATTAAGGTTGATCGATTACGCGTTCCGCTATGGAGGCGACGAATTTGTCGTGCTGTTGCCGCAAACCGGAAAAGATTCCGCTCTGGTGGTGGCCAAGCGCCTGCGCGACAGCCTGCGCACCAGCCTGTTCTGCCGCGAAGAATCGCTCAATTTGAATATCCGGGCCTCCATTGGTGTGGCCACCTACCCGCACGACGCCAAGACCCCGCACGACATCATTCGCCAAGCCGACGAAATGATGTACCTGGTAAAGAACACCAGCCGCGACAACATCGGAATTGCCCAGCGCGGAGTGATGAAGTAGGAGCGAGTAGCTAGGAGCTGGTAGCTAGGAGTCAGGAGTCAGCACTTGGCACCCAGCTTTCGGTCTTTGCGGGCTTGCCCGGTACGCACGCACACCCTAAAACGATCACTGGGCAACCGCTTGGTCTTTCCTGCGGAATCTGCTTAAATCGGCAGCAAGCCGTACCTCGAAGTGAGCCCCATGATCGACGTTCACTGCCACATTCTGCCCGGAGTCGATGACGGGCCCAAATCCTGGGACATAGCCGCGGAAATGTGCCGCATGGCGGTGGCGGATGGGACGAAGCATATGGTGGCCACACCGCATGCCAACCGTCGCTATGCGTACGATCGTGAGCACCTCGCCCATGCGCTCGATTCCCTTCGGCAACGCGTGGGGAGAGCGCCGCACCTCAGCCTGGGTTGTGACTTTCGCCTCTCTCCGGAAAACATGCACGATATCCTGCGCTTCCCCGAACGTTACTTGATCGAAGGGGGGCGTTACCTGTTGGCGGAACCCAGCCATACCAAGGTCCCGCCGGAAACCGAGGAACAGCTGCGCCAGCTCATCGCGATCGGAATCACTCCCATCATCACCCACCCTGAACGGAACACGGTCCTGCAGCAAACTCCACAACGGATTCTGCAGTGGGTGGAACTGGGCTGCGCGATTCAGGTGACGGCGTCGGCGCTGACCGGAGGCTGGGGAGAGACCGCTTGGCACACTGCGCAATGGCTGCTGAAACGAGACGCAGTGCATGTGCTGGCCAGCGATGCGCACGACACGACACGGCGCCCTCCGGGCCTCGCCCTGGCCCGCGAGGCGGTCGCCGAATATAGCGGCGATAAGGTTGCACGCGCGCTGGTGGAGGACAATCCGCACGCGATCGTGAGCGGCAAGGCGCTGCCGTATTTTCCCAAGCCTGTGGCCGGGTGAGAAGCGATATCTCCGGCCCAAGGCTCTTCAACACAGCAGGTACAGAGCAACACAGGGACAATCTGACCGGCAGCAGACATCCGAGACGTAACTAGCTACGTCTCTACGGCAGCGAAAGAGGCTGTGGCGTCTGGGCCCACGTGGCTCGTGGTGCCCCTAGTTCTGGGGCTTATTCGGATCAGGTGTTGTGGCGGTAGGATGACTGGTCGTCGGCGCGGTCGTCATCGCGCTCTCCGGGTTCAACAGATGGTCGTGGTCCGGACCTAAGCCCAGCTTGATCAGGGCACGGGCGTCGGGAGTGGTTTTCGACTGCCAGCCGTTGTCGGCTTGAAACTTTTGCATGGCCTTCTGGGTGGTGTCGTCCCAAACCCCGGAAGGCCTTCCGTCGAGGTAGTGCTCACGAATCAACGCTTCCTGAATTTGCCGGGCGCGTTGCGCGTCAATCTTCTGCTGCCCACGGCGTCGCCAGCTGGTCTTGCGTGGTTTCTTCTTTTTGCTGTGGGAGGCGGAAGCCGGCTTGCCGCTCTTCATGGTGTGGCTGGTCTGCGCGGGAGAAGAAACCACGGCGACCGCCGAGAGGCAGCCCAACGCCAGAATCCTTCTCATGCCAAAACGAAGCGTACGCAACCAACCTCCAAGACAAACAACTGGCACTGAGTATGATGCGCGATTGCGCCGCTCAGTGCCAGCCTTTCCTGTGAGTCACACAGTTACGGAAGTGTACCTGCCAAAAAGATCGTACCGCCCTGCCGTCCGCCCCCGCGCTGCCGCACCAGGAACACGACATCCTGTCCACTCTTCAGGGTGGAAGCGACGCGGTTGAACTCCGCCTCGGAATTCACCGGTTGTTTGTTGACTTCGAGGATGACATCCCCGCGGGCTACACCGATGTCGTCGGCGAATGAACCGGCCCTGACGTCCTGCACGATCACGCCTTTGTCCGCAGGAATATCCAGGCGATCCGCCATTTCACTGGTTATGGCATGGACGGTCAAGCCCAGCTTGCTTTCCTTGGGCGCCGACTCCTGGCCGGCCTCGTCGTCTTCCCCTAAGCGCGCCGCGAACAATTTGGCACGGTCGGAGACGGTGACGTTAGCTTCCTGCTTCTTGCCGTTGCGAATGAAACCAAGGTCCACTTTGGTTCCCGGCTTCCGACTGGCAATGTCCGCCACCAGTTCGTCGCCATTCTTCACCGACTTGCCGTCCACAGAAATGATGGTGTCGCCGACTTTGAGGCCCGCCTGCTCGGCCGGCGTTCCGGCGATGACGTTGGCTACCGTGACTCCTCCGCTGACGCCGTACACGCGCGCAATGGCCGGATTCTCCTGCGCCGCGAACTCAATGCCGATGGAGCCGCGAGCCACCCGGTGGTCAGGACCAATGAGCTGGTTGTAAACCGAAACCACCGTGTTCGAGGGCAGAGCGAATCCCACGCCCGCATAGGCGTTGGTGTCGGTGAGAATCGCGGTGTTGATGCCAATCACCTCGCCTGCCATGTTGACCAAGGGGCCACCGGAGTTCCCCGGATTAATGGCGGCGTCGGTTTGAATGAAAGACTGGAACTGCCGGTTGGGCACGATGTTGCGGCCCTTGGCGGAGACGATGCCTGCGGTGACGGTTTCCTGCAATCCGAAGGGGCTGCCGACTGCCAGGACCCAATCCCCGACCTGCATACTGTCGGAATTCCCTAGCTTGGCGACCGGAAAAGCTTTGTCAGACTCAATCTTGATTACCGCCAGATCGGTTTCCTGGTCCGAACCGACCACCCGGGCGTCGTGCAACACTCCCGGCGGATCATCTTGCAACTTCACCCGGATGCGGTCGGCCTTCTCAACCACGTGACGATTGGTGACGATGTAACCTTTCGCATCCACGATGACGCCCGAGCCCAGGGAACGCTCGCGAATCGGCCCCTGCTGCCCTCCCTGGCCACCGAAAAAACGATCGAAGAAATCGTCAAAGGGATTCTGATCGTCGCCGCCACCTTGATCAGGGACCCCCCGGCGGCGGTGCGGGTTCTTGATGGTGGATTCAGTGTTGATGTTGACCACGCTCGGTTCCAGTTGTTTGGAGATCTGCGAGAACTGGTTCGAAAGCTGCTGCGGCGACGGAACGGTCAAGGGAGCGGCCGACTCTGCGCCCTTCTTGCTCTCCTGCCCCCTGACCCCCTTGGAAATGACAGTGCCGATCAGAATGCCGAGCGTCAGGGTGGCCAGAATAGTTAGGGTATAGGCTGGCCGGTTGGCTTTCAGGCGCACCCAGAAACCGCTTGCACGCGGGTCCATACGTTCACTTCCTCCGTGATATCAAGACTTTGTCATTATACCGTTTCGTCGCTCCGAGGCAGAAACCGCCGGGCGCTCAATCATTAGACGCGGAAACTGTCGTTGAGGACACCGCGCGGAGCTACTGTCGAGACGTTGCGGGCTGAGACGTAGCAAGCTACGTCTCTACGGACGGTTTCAAGCTAGACCGTGACCGGCTTTTCCACCAAAACTTTGGGTTCGAGTTCAATGGTGCTGGAAAGAGAGCGCGACACCAGGCAGACCGTCTCCGCTTTCTGGAGAAGTCGCAGGGCCAATTCACGCGCGTCTTCTGCGTAAATAACTAAAGCCGGGCGGAGTGCGATCTTGGTGAATCGGAAGCCTCCGCTGTCTTTTTCGATCACCCCGTCGACGGCCACTTCGATTCCCTGAAAATCCAGCTTCGATGCCTTGGCCACGGCTTTGAAGGTGGCGATGAAACAGGAGGCGACGGCCGCGAGCAGGAAGTGCTCCGGGGTCCACACACCGGGTTCGCCGCCGAACTCAGGCGGGGCGGAGAAATGAATGATGCGGGGAGCGCCGTGTTCCAGTTCGACGAAACTGCGATCATTCTGATGAAATTGCGCGCTTGCATGGTAGCTATACTTCGTTTCCATGACCAGCCTCCTAAACGTTGAGGCTAGCCAGCGGCGAACTGCAAGGCTGTGAACTGGGTCACTGTGCGAGGTGACTTCTGCCGACTGGTTCCGCGACTGCGCCCCGAGGCCTTCTCCGGCCCCAGTCCTACTTTTGGTTCATGCCGCAGTAGCCTTGCTAACCTACAGCTGCGCTTGGGTTTGCCTGATTGTGACATGTGTCACGCCGGGCCGTGAGGCCAGTCACCGCAGGCTGGGACAAGAGGGCTGAGAATGTGCTCGTTACCCCGTGGGGCGGCTGTGCAATGGCCTCGCCGAGGAGGCAGACAATGTCTCAGGACAAGCGCGATATTCTTGAGGTGCTGAAGTTCGAATTGAGTTTTCTAGAGCAGGGCGGCTATGGGCGCTCGGTGCGCACTCCGTGGAAGCCTACGTCGATCTTCCTCGACTCCCCCTCTTGCATCAACTTTAATGATTCCGAACGACCGCATCCCTGCAACGAGTGCGCCCTCACCGATTTCGTTCCCTTGAAGCATCAGGAAGAAGAGGTACCCTGCCACCACATTCCGTTGAATCCGCAGGGCGAGACTGTGTACTCCATGGAGCGGCAACGGGAACAGATTGAACTGGAAGAGGCCTTGAAGAACTGGCTGCGCGAAACCATCCAGCGGATCGAGCGCGAGCGTGCAACCAGGACCGAGCGCCCGGCCGCTTCGGGGCAGCCCGCCGCAAACTAAACTCCGCCCAGCACGGATCTTATCCTCTTCACCTCTGGCAAGAATCCACAGCACCATCTCGTTCTATAATCGCAGGCACTGGCTGTGGGAGAGCAGCCCGCTAGTCTGTCAGGAGGTTTCCCCGTGCTCTCCAAGTGCGCGAATCCGGCATGTCCTGCGCGTTTTCGTTATCTGCACGAAGGCAGGATCTTCAACATCGAGATAAAAGCGACTGGTAACGCCGATTCTGTCCGTTTCAAGGACAAGATCGAGCACTTCTGGCTTTGTGAGAGCTGTGCCCAGGTGATGAAGGTGGTGTGGGCGAACGGAGCAGTGACAACCTGCCCCCGGTACCTGGCACTAACAGAAGGCAAATCCCAGGAAGAATCAAAGGGAAAACGCGAAGCAGCGTAGAGAACAACATGGGGTGGGCCCGGCCTCCACATCGTTCCTAATCCGCGCCCTTGGCTGGCGGCGCAGCGTCGGTGTCTTGCGGAAAGGACTTGAAAATGACTTCACGGGATTTCGCAGAAACCTTTTTCTCCGCATCGGTTCGGTATTCGGTGAGCGTGCCCTTGAGAATGTGATAGGCCTCTTCCGCCGGGGTCTTGCCTTCTCCGCGGCCGGCCGTGCCCTTGAATTCAAACCAGACGCCGTGCACGGTTTCGGTGGTGAATCCGAGTTGCGTTTCTTCAAGTTTGCCCTGCTTGAAGAACTGGTCGAGGAAGGCCCCCCGGTCACTTTCGCTGTCCCCGTAGCGGGACACGAAACCGGTAACCACGCCGGCATCTTCTACGGTGATCTGCACAAATTCACCGTCGCGCAGGAAGCTATACATCCCCGAATAGTTTTCCGCCGGCTTTGAAGCGGTGGACTCTTGCGAAGAATCTTGCGCGAACAGCAGGGCGGTTCCGGCAAACAATAATGCTGTAAGAATTCCAGAGATTTTCATGTTAGTCCTGACGTCCACCCGAGCTGCGTGCCAAGGTCAAGTCGGCGAACTCGATCCAGTGTCCGGTTTCGTCTTTGGTGGTCATCAGCCACTCCCACTGCTTGGCGTCCGGCTTCCACCGGAAGGTGGTGTGGAAGGGACCGTCAGGATACTCAAAGACAAAGCGGACCTCGTTCTCGACACGGGTGGCATAACCTAAAGTCTCGGAAATCCGGCCCCCGTACACATCCATCCAGTGAGCCACGTAACGGTCGCTGGTGTTGTCGTAACCGACCATGACGATGGCTTCGTAAGGCACGCTACCCTCCTTGGCGGGAGTTTCGTCCTTCTCATGGATGCGGAGAAACTGGTGGTTCAGGACCCACTCCGCCTGGATGGTGTGCTCAGCGCTGCGATTCCTCACCTTGCCGGTGGCTTTCCAGTTCCCCAGCATCATCTCCAGCAAGGGATCCCGGAAGATGCGTTTGGGGCCGTCCGTTTCCGGCTGGTCCTGGGTTAGCCCCCTGCCCCCTGCAACGCAGACGCAAAACACCAGTAGAATACCCGCCCACCGATTGGGAGAAGTCATGTCGGCCTCGAAGAGGTATTAGAGCACGGAATCCGGCTTCTAATGAACTCCAGAGCGGCTTTTCGTGGTCACACGGCGGATATAATGAGTGACTAGCGCCAGCCGTGATGTGGATATGAAACAGGGCTTGAGGCTCAAATCCGTTGTGCAAGAGAGGCCTCGCTTCGTCCCGGCACCCAGCCTCCTGGTCCAGCTCGAGCCCTGGCATCGGGTCTTTTTAGCCAACCTCCGAGACCGCCTGTGGCCACGACACCAGCCGGCGCTGCTGCTATCGAGTCAGCCTGCGCCTTACTGGGCGGATGTGTTCGTCGTCTCACGCCTGCCCTGGGGGCGATTCGCCGAGTCCGCAGTGTTTCACGTGGCAGTGATCGCGGTGCTGTGGAGTTCCCCATTCTGGTGGCCCCGGCAACCCCATTGGGCAGCGGCGACCGTTTTCCGTAGCTCCGACGTTGCGTATTACGATGCCTCCGAATACCTGCCACCTCTGGACACCGGCGGCCCAAAGCCGCGCCAGCAGCAGAAGGGCGACCCTACCTATGCGCCGCAGGCCATCATCTCGGTTCCACCCGAGCCCGACAATCGGAAGCAGACGATTGTTACCCCTCCCAAGCTGAAACTGAACAGCGACGTGCCGCTGCCCAACGTCGTCGCCTGGGCTCGCCCAGCAACCGCGATTGCGCCTGCAGCGACGGTAAGTCAAACAGCGGCCTTGAAGCTGCCCACTTTGCCTGTTCTTGTCGTGGCGCCGCCACCTGAGGTCAGCAAAAGCAGGTTGAATCAAGTACCAGCACCGGCAGATTCCGTGGTGGCACCCGCACCAGAAATGGACGCTGCTCTTTCCAAACGCAGGGTTCAACTTTCTCAACCTGCCGTAGTCGAGCCCCCTCCTTCAGTTGAGATGGCGGCGACGCGGAAACTGAGCGACATCAATATCGGCCGTGCGCCAGTGGTGGCCCCGGCGCCTCAGTTGCCGATGAGCGAGCAACGCGCGCTGCCGAGCATGGCCCAGGCGTCATCGGGCCAGGCGTCGGCGGGCGGCTCCGGTCCTACGGTGGTGCCTCCGCCGCCTAGCATCCAAGGGGCAGGCGCGCCAGGCCAGGACGGACGCCTGATTGCCCTGAACGTTCGCCCTGCGCCCCCGACCGCGGTCGAGGTCCCCAGCGGCAATCGGCGAGGCACCTTCGCGGCCACTCCGGAGGGCAAGCCCGGAGCCGCGGGTACACCTGACAGCGCGACCGGAGGTAAGAACAGCACGGGCGGAACTGACGCCCATGGCCGCGGAAACAGCACAGGCTCCGGCAACAACCCCTTTGCCCTTCCATCGGGCCTGTATGTCGGACCAGGTTCGAGGCCAGGAAGCAGTTCGGTGACCAACGGCCAGGGCCATGGTGCGACAGGCGGAACGTCGGCCGCCGAAGATCCGCGCATGGTGGCCAGCGCGACCCCTCCGCCCATCGGTTCTGCTCCGCGGCACCGCGCCGCCGAAATGCCCCCCGATCTCGAGACCCCAACCGAAAAAAGCGTCTTTGGTCCGCGCCGCTTTTACGCCATGACGCTCAACGTGCCCAACCTGAATTCAGCCGGGGGAAGCTGGGTCATGCATTTCGCGGAATTTAAGGATGCCGAAAAGGGAGATTTGCTGGCTCCGGTGGCGACTCGCGCGGTGGATCCGGGGTATCCGTTGGAACTGATGCGGCAGAATGTGCGGGGCACAGTCACGCTTTCCGCGGTGATTCAAAGCGATGGGTCGGTCGGCGAAGTACAAGTGCTGAACGGGATCGACGATCGCCTGGATGAGTACGCGCGCAATGCGCTTTCCCACTGGAAATTCCTGCCCGCCCTGCGCAACGGCAGCCCGGTGGCTCTTCAGGCCGTGGTGATGATTCCATTCCGGCCAAGGGAGAGGAAAACGGGGTTCTAAGTACCCTCACTCCGTGATTCCAGCCAGGGCCACCACCGTCAGCAGGATGCGCTTCAGGCCCAGTTCGCGGCCGCTGCCGTCGAACCATTCCTGCAGAGTGTGCGCTCCGCCGCCAGCACCACCCCCGCCGATGGCAATGGCTTCGCGGCCAAGCGACAAAGGAATGTTGGCATCTGTCGAAGCGCGCTGAATTTGCGCGGCGTTGCCCAAATGCGCATCCACGGCCCGCATGACCGCCATCATGCGGGCGTCCAGATTCAATTCGCCCGCGGGACGATTGCCAATCTCGACAATCTCATGACTCAGACCGGAGGAGCGTCGCTGGGAGGGCTGACGCTGTTCGCTGGCCTGGGCCTCTGCTTCAACCGCCCGCTGGAGCCCGAGCCGCAGGGCGGATTCGAGCCGCTCCATCTCCGCCATCGAAGTCGAGCGAATATCCACGCGCATGCTGGCCGACTCGGGAATGGAATTCACGGAGGTGCCGCCGCGAATCACGCCGATGTTGAAGGTTGTCTTCGGAGACTGGGGAACCGGGGTTTGCGCGAAGGCGTGCACGGCGCGCGCCAGAACCACAATTGGATTGGGAGCGCCAAAATCGCTCCAGGAATGTCCGCCCGGTCCGCGTACGATGACCTCGAAACGGCGGCTGCCCAGGGCCTCCGCCACAATGGTGTCGGAGCCGGCGCCATCCAGCACCAGGCTGTAACGAATGGCGTCCTTCCATCGCGGGCTGGAGAAGATACACCGCATCCCACGTAGGTCTCCTTCGCCTTCTTCCCCTACATTGCCGACAAACAGGACCGACCGGGCCGGCATCACTTTAGCGGCTTGCAATGCAGCCGCGACCGCAAGCAGGGCGGTCACTCCGGCCCCATTGTCCGAGATTCCGGGCCCGTACAAGCGAGTCCCATGCTGGCGCACGTTCAAAGGGGTCCCGGCGGGAAACACGGTGTCGATGTGTGCGCTCAGCGAAACGTATTCCTTCACCGAACCCGGAAGCACGCCGAAAACGTTGCCAACGTCATCGCGGTGGACGCCTTCGAGTCCAAACTCCTGAAAGCGCTTCTTGAGCCATTCCCCGCGGGCTGCTTCCCCGAAGGGGGGCGCAGGAATGCGGGCCAGTTCCAACTGCCAGTGAGCGAATTTCGCCTCCTGGGCACGCGCCCAGGCAAACGCGGAGCGCATCTCCGGGCGTTCGGCGAGGTGAGCAATCTCCTGCTGAACACTGGGAAGGACTTCAGGGGCCGGTGCCTGCGGGGTCCAAGGCATGGAGTTCTGGCCATCTTACAACGTGGCGGCAGATCAGCAGCGCGGTTTTTGACGAGGTTTTCAACAGTCCGGGAAGATGGTCCCGCCAGCGGCAACCACCGGGGCGGACGGACAATCTAACTGGTGAGGGAAGAGTGACGACCGGAAGGACATCGGTTCCGGTTCTGTGACCTCGATTCCGCTACACTACTCTTATGAAACAGACCCGCACTGCAGTTTTGCTGGCCGCGTTCGCCGCGGCACTGCTCCTACCCATGGCAGTAGCCGATGAGGGACCTCTTGACCCGGCGCAGCCCAAGGGGATTACCACCGACGAAATCATCCAGCGATTTGCCGCCAAAGAAAAAGAGTTCAAGCTGGCGCGAGACCAATATACGTATCGCCAGTCGGTGAAGGTCCAGGTGCTGGACGGCAACACGGTCAATGGCGAATACCAGCAGGTCTTTGACGTGGTGTTCGACGACCAGGGAAAGCGGCTGGAAAACGTCGTCTTTGCTCCACAATCCACCTTGGAAAACGCCAACCTTTCGATGGATTCGGGGGACTTTGAAGACATCCGTCACCGCCTGCCGTTCGTGCTGACCAGCGACGAGCTCTCTGAGTACAGCGTTCTGTACGCGGGGCAACAGCAGGAAGATGAACTGCATTGCTACGTTTTTGACATCGCCCCTAAGGAGATCGTCGGGAAGAAGCGATATTTCCAGGGGCGGATCTGGGTCGACGATCACGATTTTCAAATCGTCAAGACATACGGAAAGACGGTCCCCGACATTCACCCTGGCAAGAAAGGGAAAGACGAGCACCTCTACCCGAAATTCACCACCTGGCGGGAGCAAATCGACGACAAGTACTGGTTCCCCACCTTTACCCGGGCGGATGACATTCTTCACTTCACTACCGGAGATATTCACATCCGGGAGATCGTCAAGTACGAGAACTACAGGAGATTCGGGGCAAATGTGAAGATCACGTATGAAGGCAAGGAACTGCCCAAGGGAACGGAGCAGAAGGACAAGCCGCAGCCGCCGCAGTAAGCTCTCAGCCGTCAGCATTCAGCAGTCAGCCCATCGGGAGTCTGTCATTGCGAGCCGGCTTCAGCCGCGAGGAATCCCTACTCCCAGTAAAGTCCGGGGGCAAGTAGGGATGCTTCGATTGCGGTTGGGCTTCGCTGCGCGAAGCTCAATCCTCGCTCAGCATGACAAACATGGTGTCAGGCTGAATGCTGAATGCTGAGTGCTGAAAGCTTAGTAGAAGAGATACTTCCGCCACTTGTCGTCGGAGCGACCCATCAGGCGCATGATGTGGCGGCTGGTGTGCAGATTGAAGGCACGGGGCTCACGCATCAATCGCATACCGGCTTCGGTGGGAAATTGATTGCCCTTTTGCCGATTGCAGGGATGGCAGCACGCCACCAGGTTCTCCCAGGTGGAAGCCCCGCCGCGCGAACGAGGGACCACGTGGTCCAGAGTCAACTCGCCCGAGGGCAGAACTTCTCCGCAGTACTGGCAGGTATTGCGGTCACGCAGCAAGATGTTCTTGCGTGACAGGGCACGCGTCTGGTGCGGAATCCGCCGGTATTCCAGCAGCCGGATGACAGAAGGCAAACGCATTGCCAGGCGGGCAGCGTGCAAGAAGTGACCGTTCTCCTCTTCGGTCATGGCGACACCCTTGAGGACAAGCACGATCGCCCGCCGAGCCGCGCAGACGTTGATCGGCTCGTAGGAAGCGTTCAACACCAGAACCGGAGCGTGCAGCACGTGCCCTTCACCGTCTGGACGAACCCCGGCAAGCATCGGAGGGGGCAGGTGGCTCCGGCCGAGGTTGGTCACCGAGTTGTTCCACTTCCCTGACATAGACTTCTCAAGTTGGCGGGCGGGACTCCCGTCCTCCAACACTTCTCTTGTTAACCCGCGGCGGCCATGGCCGACTCGATCTCATTCTTCGTCGCCACGACTGCGAACTGAGGTTCGGCTTTCAACGTGCGGGCCACTGTGGCCACGAATACTTTGGAAGCCCCAGCACGCTGCAACACCCTGGCGCATTCCGAAACCGTGGTGCCGGTTGTAAATACGTCGTCAACCACCAGGATTTCGTGTCCTTCAATCTTTTCCCGCCGGGTGACGGCAAACGCCCCACGCATGTTTTCCCGGCGCTGATGACGCGACAGACCAATCTGCGATTGCGTCTCCCGGCGGCGCTCCAGCACGCCGGATGCTAATTCCAGGTTCCCTTGGAGGGAACCCTGCTTCAGCGCCGCCCGAGCGGTCACCTCTGCCTGGTTGAAACCCCGCTGGCGCAGCTTTCTCGCGTGCAGCGGCACGGGAACGACCAGCACCGGGCCATCCCCAAAGAGCGGCTGCAAGTCCGCTATGGCCTCAGCCAGCATTCGCCCCAGGACACTAGCGGCAGGCTGGACCTGGTCATACTTGAGCAAGTGGATCAACTCGCGCAGGCCGCCCTCGTAGCTGCCGTATGCAGCAGCCTTTACGAATGGAGGCTCCAGCCGGCGGCACAGTCCGCAGCGGGCCTCGCCCGAATTCTCGGCAAATGCATAAGGCGCGGCCAAACGCTCGCCGCAGATCGCGCAGACGCCCTCGCAGATTGGGTGAATTGCAGCTACACACTCGTCACAAACCGGCAACCGCGAAATGTTGAGTAGGGGGTTACCGCAAAGACGACAATCAGACGGGAACAGCGTGGCAAACAAGGCGGCAGCAACGCCGTTTACGCCGGAAACCAAAGAAGAGAGCAGCGAACTTTCTCGCCTTACGTCCGTGGCCTCGGGGGCCCGAATTGGGTTCGTGCTACTGCTGAAGACGACCCTCCCTCGCCCAGCCGCGACTTACGGGGGCTCCAACCGGGCGAATCTTTATCAGTATAACGGTGCTGGAATCAGCGCGCAACGCATCCAACGGTACTAAAGTCAGGTTGCGGTCGAAGTCTCCGGACTTTTGTAGAGACGCAGCTTGCTGCGTCTCCCCGGAGACGTTGCCAGCAACGTCTCTATTCGGGCGTTCGGCCCCTCCACTTGTAATGCAGCCTTCCCGCGTGCTAACGTGCGCCGTCCTAAGGTTTATGATGATGAGCCCTGATTTTTCAAGAGGATTTCGCCTATGAGCCCCCAAACCACGCTTCCGCCGACAAGCCAAAAGAAGTACCAACCTTACGTGCCACAAAATATGGAGATGCGGGAGTTCACCTTCCGGGCCGTCTTCCTGGGGATGATCATGACCGGTATCCTCGGTGCGGCCAACGCCTACCTCGGCCTGAGAGCGGGTATGACGATCGCCGCCACCTATCCGGCGGCGGTCATTGGCATGTCGATCTTGCGTCTGATGAAGGGATCGCTGCTGGAAGAGAACATCGCCCGAACCGTAGGCGCGATTGGCGAATCGGTGGCCGCCGGCGCGGTGTTCACCATCCCGGCCTTTGTGCTGGCGGGATTGTGGCCTAGCCTCGGCATGGAAAGATACTGGCAGTCGGTCGCCTTGATGGCGATCGGCGGCCTGCTCGGCGTTCTCTTTGTCACGCTGCTGCGCCGCGTGATGGTGGAAGATCCCGAGCTTCCCTTTCCCGAATCCGTCGCCGCGTCGGAAATTCACAAGGCCGGACAGCAGGGCTCGAAAGCGGCCAAAATCCTGTTCGCAAACATGGGCTTTGGCGGCCTGATGTACTTCTTCTCCCAAATCAATCTCTACTGGTACATCCGGCAAATGATGGTGAACATTCCCAAAATGCCGGCTGGATTGCGGCTGGGCCGCGGCGACACCGCGCCAACTTTGGCTACCGGCGGAATGACAGCGTTCAACTCTCCGGCCATCAGCCCCGCGTATCTCGGCGTCGGCTATATCATTGGCCCGCGGCTGGCAGCACTCAACTTTGCCGGCGGCGTGCTGGCCTGGGGCCTGATGGTTCCGCTCCTGGTTTACTTCCTCGGACCGAACTTGCCACCCATGCAGCCCGGCACCAGTGAGGCAGCGTACTGGAGCGGAGTCGCCTTCAGCGTATGGTTCGCCATTGTTCGCCCCATCGCGGTGGGCGGCATGCTGGTGGGCGCGGGCTTTACGCTCTTCCGCATGCGCAAGCAGCTTATCGTCGGTATGAAGCGAGCGGTCTCGGATCTGAAGAAATCCGCAGAAGCGCATCGGGCTACCGACCGTACCGATCGCGATCTGAATGCGAAAGTAGTCTTCCTGGGTGTGGGGCTGGTCTTCCTGGCCATGATCGGTCTCTACTACTACTTCATTGCGGGCGCGCATAATCTGGTCGGCAACAAGATCATCGCCGGGGCGGTCGTGGCTGCGGTGGTCATGATCGTACTCGGCTTCTTCTTCGCCGCCGTCTCCGGCAACCTGGTCGGTATGATCGGGTCGTCGAATAATCCAGTCTCCGGCCTGACGCTGTGCACCTTGGTGGTGGCGGCATTGCTGATGGTAGTGCTGGGCGTGTCGGGGATCGGCGGGGTTGCAGCTGTGTTGGGTGTCGCGGCCGTGGTCTGCGTTTCCTCCGCGGTGGCGGGCGAGATGCTGCAGGACTTGAAGGCCGGACACATCCTGGGCGGGACACCGTCAAAGATGCAGATAGGCGATATTTTTGGCACGATCGTGGCCTCGCTGGTGTTGTTCTTTCCGCTGATGATTCTCGACAAGGCGTACCACTTTGGCAGCGCGGCATTACCTGCCCCACAAGCCGGTTTGATGGCTATGTTGGCCCAGGGCATCGTCGGTGGAAATATGGCATGGCCGCTGGTGGTAGTCGGTATCCTGCTGGGCTTTGCCATGATCCTGGTGGAAGTCAAGAGTCCGATGCTCTTCTCCGTGGGCATGTACCTGCCGTTGGAAACAACTTCTGCCATCTTCGTGGGTGGGGTCATCCGCTGGTTGACCGACAAACTGCGCGACCGCCGCGGCTTCAACGATGCGCAGAAGGCGCGAGTCGATAACGCCGGCGTGCTTACGGCTTCGGGCTTGATCGCGGGAGAAGCGCTTTGCGGCTTGGTCATTGCCGCCATCGTCGGCAGCAATCACCAGCTTTGGCACATCGGCGTGGGTGACTTCGCTTTCTCGGGCCTGATTGGGATGGCTGTGCTCATCTTCGTGATGGTGAAGGTGCCGCTGGCGAATGCGGGCAGCCCGGATGAACCGGCGCCGCCGACGGCGATCATGTGATCGCGTTTTGCGAGGCGTCTGAGCCTCGCAGCGATCATCCCGAACGAAGTGAGGGATCTCCTTGCACGGCGTGAGCGGAAGCGGGAGGCGCGCAGTCATCCCGAGCGCAGCGAGAGAGCTCCAACCACAGAGAGCACAGAGGCGCACTGGGAGGATCGAGGTAATGATGATTTCCTCTGTGGTTCTCTGTGTCCTCTGTGGTTAGGTTCTTGTGTCCATATCGAACAACCTCGTGCAAGTTCGCCGGCGAATTGAAGCGGCTGCGCGGCGCGCCGGGAGGGACCCTGCTGAGATCGCGTTGATGGTGGTCACCAAGACCCACCCACCCGAGCGCATTCGCGAGGCTTATGACGCAGGGCTGCGACTGTTCGGCGAAAATCGGGTGCAGGAGTTTGCCGGCAAAGCGGAAGCTGTGCGCGACTTGGGGGATTCCGAATGGCATCTGATCGGGCACCTGCAGACCAACAAGGCTGGAAGAGCCGCAGAACTCTTCGCCGCAGTGGACTCGGTGGATTCGCTACGACTCGCCCAGAAGCTCAACAGTGCGGCTGAGCAGTTGGGGAAGAAGCTGAGGGTGCTAATCGAAGTCAACGTCGGTGGCGAAGCCGCTAAGAGTGGTGTCGCGCCCGGATCAAACGAACTGGAAGATCTTCTTCAAGGCGCTGCCGAGTTGCAGCATCTCGGGTTTCATGGCCTGATGACCATTCCACCGTTTGCCGAAGATCCGCAACTTGCGCGGCCCTACTTCCGCAAACTACGCCAGCTGCGCGACCAGATTGCAGCACGCAAGCTGCCTGCAGTCGCCATGGAGACGTTGTCCATGGGCATGTCTCACGATTTCGAGGTGGCAATCGAAGAAGGTTCGACCTGTGTACGGGTGGGGACAGCGATTCTTGGGGAAAGAACCAAAGTGTGACCACAGAGGACACAGAGGATCACGGGGGAACTCCAATCGGTCGCTCATGATTCCTATCCACGAAACTCCCGCCGGAGTCACCTTCGCAGTGAAAGTCCATCCCCGTGCCAAGAAGAACGCCATCACGGGAGAAATAGGCGACGCCCTCAAACTAGCTCTGACCGCCCCTCCCGTCGATGGTCGAGCAAACGAAGCCTGCATCGAATTCTTCGCAAATCTTTTGAAGGTTCCGCGTTCCTCCGTTACCATAGCGTCCGGTGAGACCAGCCGCAGAAAGGTGATTCGGGTGGCGGGGCTGTCTGAGCAAGAACTGCGGCAGCGGTTAAACCTCTAAGCGACCAGGGAAGAAAAGTCGATGCCGATCAAATTCAGCCGCACAATTCCCGTCCTCCGCATTTTTGACGAGCGAAAAGCGAGGGAATTCTATGGTGACTTCCTTGGGTTCTCAGTGGATTGGGAACACCGCTTCGAGCCGAACACACCGCTTTTTATGCAGGTCTCTCGAGGTGAAGTGGTCCTGCACCTGAGCGAACATCACGGGGATGGTGTTCCAGGAACAGCCACTCTTGTTGTCATGACCGGAATCGAAGAGTACCTGCGCGAGCTGCAGCGAAAGAAATACAAGTACTATCGGCCAGGAATTCAGTTGCAGCCCTGGAATGCGAAGGAACTGGCAGTGATCGACCCGTTTGGAAACCGGATCCGCTTCAGCGAATTCGTGCAGCCAAAATCACGAAGGACCAAGAAGAGGCGGCGCAAACCATGAGTGTTTCCACGACCCATCCCGCGTTCAGGAGCCATTCTTGACCTTCGCCGAACGCTTCCATGAGATTCGCACCGGCTTCGAACTTCCCTTCTGGGTTGCAAACATCAGCGAGATCTTCGAGCGTCTTTCCTACTACGGAGCTTTTGCTTCTCTCGCCTTGTACCTGCAGGAAAAGCTGAATTTCTCGACCGAGCAGACCGGCACGCTGACCGGCATATTCGGCGGCGTGGTCTGGTTTATGGCCATCTTTGGCGGGGCGATTGCTGACCGCCTGGGATTCCGCCGCGCGCTGGCCACGGCGTACCTCATCCTGGCTGCCGCGTATTTCCTGATCGGCTCCATCGGCGCTCCCTGGTTGGCACCTGTGCGCAATGCGGTTCCGATTGGCCTGTTCGTTGGCTTCATTCTCATGCTGCCGGCTCTTGGTATCTCGATGGTGAAGCCGTGCGTAGTTGGGACCACCGCGCGAGCCTCCAAGGAGAATGTCCGCTCGATCGGCTATTCGATTTACTACACCATGGTCAATTTGGGGGGCGCGGCCGGCCCCTATGCCGCTTCCTGGACCCATCGCCACTTGGGAGTGGAGAACGTTTACCGGGTTTCCGCACTCAGCGTCTTCGCCATGTTCTTTGTGGTCCTGTTCTTCTTCCGGGAACCGCGTAAAGCGGGGGATGCGCCTCCGCCGTCGATTGCGGACGTGGCGCGGAACTTCTGCACGGTGGTCGGCAACCATCGACTCGTGTTGCCAGTGTTTCTGGTCGCCTTGCTGCTGCGCATCAGTCTTTGGGTGTACCCCAGCTTGACAGTGCCCTGGTGGGTCTGGAGTGGACTCCTGGTGTTGGTGCTCGTGGGCATCAGCCGGTTCATGTGGTTCCTGGTGATCTTCACCGGCTACTGGGTCGTGTTTTGGCAGCAGTACATAAGCCTGCCGGGCTACATTCACAAATTCATTAATCCGCAGGCGGACGTCGAACTTGTTCTGGTAACCGACGGGCTGACCGTAATCTGCCTCACCTTGGCAGTGAGTTTTCTGACGCGTAAGATACCACCCCTGCAAGCGGTGATTCTGGGGACGGTGATCACATCGGTTTCATGGCTTATCCTTGCGCTGCGGCCGACGATCTGGGGCGCCGTGCTCTCGATCTTTGTGCTGGCATTGGGCGAGATCACGCAACAGCCGCCGTACTACGACTACATCTCTCGTCTGGCTCCACCGGGCCAGCAGGGTACGTACATGGGGTTCGCGTTTCTGCCGATCGGACTCGGCTCGCTCATCGGAGGCTGGTTCGGCGGGACGCTGCTGCACCACTTTGGCGAGGTCACTCATCAGCCCGAGCGCATGTGGTGGGTGGCAACGGCGGTGGGGCTGGCAACGGCGGCAGCACTGTGGATTTACGATAAGGCAGGGGATAGTAGCTAGGGGCTAGTAGCTAGGGGCTAGTAGCTAGGGGCTAGTAGCTAGGGGCTAGGGGCTAGCAGCTTGGGGCTAGTAGCTGGGAGTGAGGCTTTAGGAAGACGACGGCAGCAGTAGGCCAACCCCAGGAAATTCCTAGCTCCTAACTACTGACTACCAATGCCGAAACGCAAAGTCACGCCCACCTACATCGCCGCCCACATTCGGCGGGTGCTGAAGGACGGCGGCTCCGCCCCGCATTTGGAAGAAGTCCAGTGGTTCTTCAAAGAGGAAGTGAGATCGCGCGGGTGGTACACAGCAGAACTGCGCAAGGTAGCAGTCCGCTTCCGGCGAACGATCCTGAAAGAACTAGGACTTCCCTTCCTGCTTGAAGTCGCGGACGAGCTTTTTTCCGGCCAGATCCTCGAAGAAAAAGTCTTTGCGGTCTTCCTGCTGGAGAATCTGACGGACAACTTCGGCGACGTGGAGTTCTGGCTGTTCGAATCCTGGCTTGATCGGATTAGCAGTTGGGCGGATCACGATGGTCTGGTGCACTACTTGATCTCGCCAATGGTCGTGGCGAAACCTGCCCGAACCAGAAACGTCTTTCGCTGGGCGAAGTCGTCCAACCGTTGGCACCGGCGGGCCGCGTGTGTCGCGCTGATTCGGGGTGCGCGGCAGAAGATGCTTTTCCCGGAGATCAAGCGTTTGTCGAATCTGCTTCTCTCAGACGAAGACGACATGGTGCAAAAGGGACTGGGCTGGTTGCTGCGGGAAACCGCGAAGTACGATGCGAGGCGGACGGTACCGTACCTGATGAGCATTCGGGGACGAGCACCACGACTGGTGCTCCGGACGGCGTGCGAGACGCTGCCAGCGGGGACAAGGAAGAGAATCCTGGCGCTCAAAGCCGGACTCAAGTAATCAGCAACCGATGCCGATACTGTTCTTGGACAGAGTGCTGCAGTACATCACGGTATGCAAAATGGCTCCGGTGACGGAGCCATTCTTGTTTCTTCGAGCCTGGTGCCGCAGCTCGTTCAGTAGAACAGCGAGACCGTCATGAGCCGGCGCTGTTGGCGCCACAAGAAATGGCCGTGTCGAATCTATGGTGCAGTAGTAATATTCTCACAGAAGATAGAATGTCGATTGATATCGTGCCCCGCACTGTTTGGGTACCAACTCAGGGGCCTTACCTAGGGGGTTAAGAACTACAAACCCTCCCGAGACAACATGACGGATCAACAAGCGCGTAACGACGTCGCAAGTCTCAAGAAATCGCTCACGGAATCAGACGACCGCACGCTCAGACTCGGCGATAAACTGGAGAAGCTAAAGGATTCAGCGCAGGAGTTTTCGATCCGTGTTGCGAGGGTCGAAGAGCGCACATCGATGCTCTTGTGGGCTTTTGGAATCGGCATAGCTGTGCTCTTAGCCTTTGGCACTCAACTCTATCTTATGAACGGGCGGGTCTTTGCCCTCGATGAGAATGTGAAGCAGGTTGCTGCTGGCGTGAGTGCTATTCGGCTGACACAACTGTCTGCCGAACCAACCAAAGCAGAGAACATTTCGCAAACCCAAAAAGTACTCCAACAAGCGATTGCCGGCAAAATCAAGATCGATCAAGAAGTAGTGCGGAATACAGGGATCAACTTCATGCAGGCGTCTTATACGGCAGATGGAAAAACGAATCCAGCCGTTTGGCCTGCGGTGCAGCAATATTTGAACTATAAGGCGTTTCTTAATAGAGACGTCGAAGCCAGCCTCGGAAACCTGGAAGTCACCACAAAGGGATACAGCAAATATCGTGAAACGGTAACAATCATTCCCGTGGAGAAGCCGCCCCATCACCCCTTCGGCGTATTTTATGCAGGGGGACACGTCGATCCAGCACACGCTGCGCGTTTGGAACCGTTGGATAGTCCACAAACCGAACCCAACGACATCAAGTACTACATAATACAAATCATGTCTAGAGACATTGTTGTGCTGGACAACATGTGGATGAAGAACGTCATCATCAGGGATGGAACCGTGCAATACGGCGGAGGCCGAATCGTTCTGGATAGTGTCTATTTCGTGAACTGTAAGTTCAACCTGTTCCAGTTAACGCCGCGATCCAAGGATTTGGGAGAAGCAATCCTCGCGTCGACTCCGACGACTTTCAATGCGAACGTCAACGCAAAGCTTCTGGGGAAATCAAACTGAACCATGCAGTCCTCCGATTCGCCCAAATCGCTTCTCTTGTTTAGAATAGTCTTTCGCCCATGAACCTCCCCGCCATCCAGTCTGCCTTGCGCGAGCGCAACATCGACGGCTGGCTTTTCTACGACCATCATCATCGCGATCCCATCGCCTACCGGGTACTTGAATTGCCCGCCAGCCTGATGGTCACTCGGCGGTGGTACTATCTGATTCCAGCGCACGGCGAGCCGGTAAAGTTGGTCCACCGGATTGAGTCTCACCACCTCGACTCGCTTCCCGGCAAGACCCACCAGTACTCGGGCTGGCAGGAGCTTTTTGCGCAGATCAAAGCCATGCTGGCGGCCTATCGCGACGTTGCCATGCAGTATTCGTCCAACAACCTGGTCTTTACGGTGTCCATGGTGGATGGCGGGACTCTGGAAATGATTCGCGGGCTGGGCAAGAACGTGGTCAGCTCTGCCGACCTGGTGGCGCAGTTCGAGGCGACCTGGACAGAAGCGCAGATCAAGACGCATTTCGAGGCCCGCGATGCGGTCGATGCCATTACTGCGGACGCTTTCAAGGAAATCGGGCACCGGGTGCGCGACGGTGGCACCAACGAGTACCAGATACAGCAGTGGTTCATGGAAGCCTTCCGGCGTGAGAACCTGGTGACTGACGATCCGCCCATCGTCGCCGTCAACGCCAATAGCGGCAATCCTCACTACGAGCCCCATGCGGAGGGTTCAGCGCCCATCCGCGAAGGGGATTTTGTCCTGCTGGATGTTTGGGCGAAGAAGAGCACCCCCGGGGCCGTCTATTACGACATTACCTGGACCGGATTCGTGGGCAAGACGCCATCGGACCGCATGCGGGAAATCTTTACCATCGTGAGTGGTGGTCGGGATGAAGGCGTAAAGACGGTGACGGACGCGATTGCCAACGGCCGCGCCATTGCCGGGTGGGAGGTAGACCGGGCGGTGAGAAATCACATCAAGAAGGCGGGTTTCGGGGAATACTTCATCCACCGCACTGGGCATTCCATTGGAACTGAAGTCCATGCCAATGGAGCTAACATGGATGATCTGGAGATTCACGACGAGCGCCGCATTCTGCCCAATTCCTGCTTCTCGATCGAACCCGGCATCTACTTGCCGGAGTTCGGCGTGCGCAGCGAAGTCAATGTGCTGGTGCGGCCTAAGACTGCGGAAGTAACGGGCAAAATTCAACGCGAGATTGTACTGATCTGAATGGCAAACTCTACGACAAACAAGAAAGAGTCAGCGGCCTCCGAGGGCAAGCCCACGCCTCCGCCGGTGACTATGATCTCCGTGGTGGCGCCGGCGCTTGGCTGGTTGATCCCTGGGGCGGGACACCTGATCCAGAAGCGCTGGATCCGCGGCCTGCTGCTGATGGGCTCCATCGTGACCATGTTCGTGCTCGGCATTTTGATGCAGGGACACATCTACCAGCCCAATGGGGGAGACATCCTCGATATTCTCGGATTTGTGGGCGACGTCGGAGCCGGCGGGCTGTACATCGTTGCCCAAGTCATGGACTGGGGGCAGGGGGCCATTTCCCATGCCACAGCTGACTATGGAACCAAGTATCTGATCGTCGCCGGGCTGTTGAACTTCATCAGCGTGGCCGACGCCTACCACATCGCGATCGGAAAGAAGCCGTGATCCTCGCCCTCTCTCACTTCACTGCCGCTCTGCTGTTCTCTGCATTTGCTTCGATCGTCTTCGGGATCACCCAGCGCAGCACCTCCCGCGAGCAGGTCCGCTACGGGCTGTACTGTTTCGCCATGTTCGTGGGTGGAGTATTTCTAGCGGGTTGGGTGATGTGGATCCTGAGACGGTAGCGACCCACGACCAAGGCCGCGGTCCGATGCCTGGGCTGAGTGCCGGCTGCTGTTTCTCCCGTACGAAGGCTTTGAACCAGCTGAGGGCGATCTCCCGGTCAAGGCAGGGCAGGTGTAACATCAGTGTGCTTGAAGTCACTTCCTTTGAAGAGAAGCGGCTCGCGCAGTGCTCTGGCGAGAGCATAAGCAAAGCAATCGCCAAGGTTCAACTTGGCGGAATGTCCGCTTCCCCGGCCGAAATCGCGGTACGCTTCACGGGCAAGCCTTGCCTGGCCTTCGGTGACGGGCTCGATCTCCACTTCCGCCTCGCGCAAAAGATCATCAAAACGGCGGCTGGCAACCGGATCACGGCTTCCATCGATGACGGCTGCGGTTTCGACATAGTTCATCGCTGAGAGGCGCCGCGTGTCCGCGCTCGCTATCGCCGTCGCATAGATCAGGGCGTCAGACTCGTCCCGCAAGATCGCGATCAGCGCGGAGGTGTCGATAATCACCGCGGCAGTCCCTTTTCGTCATAGAGCAGGTCCCCGTGGTCGGCGGACCGAAACGGCTCTTTGAGGTGGACGGCACAATCCTTTCCAATTCTGGTCAGGCGGTCCGCCAATCCGGCCCCACGGGCGCGCCGCACGCGGTCCAGACGCTCACGAATTGCGCGGGTGACTGCCTCGGTCATGTTTTCGCGGGTCAGCCTGGCCAATTGCCGCGCCAGCTTGTGAGCTTCTTGGTTCTTGATGTTGAGACTCATGAATCTACCCTTCTACCCTCCAATGCTACCATTCTACCATAACAGGCACGGACAGGAGCAGGGAGTCGGAGGTGCCTACCCTTCCCACACGAAAGCGTCGAACACCCGCTTGGTATCAAACCCCAGGCGCAGGTAGAGATCGACGGCGCGCTTGTTGGCCTCGGTCACGGTCAAGGACAGCATCGTAAACTTCCGTTGGCGCAGGTTTCCAGCGGCGCGGGCCAGCAAGGCCTCGCCAATTCCCTGGCCACGATTCTCGGGCAGCACACAGACCTGGGTCACATGGCCCACATCATGACGCACGCGGGAGCAGAGAATCAGCCCGATCAGCGTCCGGGCCCGCTTGTGGACCGCCACGAATGACGATTCGGGGTCGAACGTTCCGCATCCGGGAAAGCGAACAATATTGTTCAGAAAGCGCAGAGAGCCACTAAGGCTGCGGTATTGGTCGTTGATCTGGGAGTCCACGTGGCTGCGGTAAGCGGTGGTGATGACGGCTGCAGCGGACTGGTAATCCTGCTCCGCCCAGGGCCGGATCTCAATGTCGCTGTGCACCGAAACGGACGGCGTAGAGTCCGCGAGCGGCAATACCATGAAGAGCCGTGCGTGGCGCTGAAACCCCTGGTCGACGAAGGAGCGCGCGACCACGCCCGCCTCGTGCACCAGCAACTGCGCCTCCACCCGGTGCAGCCCAGGCGACTGCTGCAAGGTCTCGATCACGTGAGTGAGTAACTGGGATTCCACCTGGTGGGGATCGGGCAAGCGTCCACCGTTGGCCACGAACAGATCGCCAATGACTCCCTTGCTGCCCTCGTAGACGAAGAATGCATACCCGAAGACCCGTCCGCGATCCACGGCTGCGTACCCCGGCAGGATCTTGGAGTCCACGTAGCGCAGAATCATTTCGGCCGAGCCGCTGTAGTCCCAGCAAAGCAGGCGAGACCACACCTGGATCTCGTCTTCCAGCAGCGGACGGAGGTCGGCCGATGAGAAGTGCCTGAGATCGAGAATCTCCACCTGGGGCTCCTGGAGGACAACGGCGGGCCCTTGCCATGCTCGCCGCCGCGAAATGCGAGTGTAGTGGCAGCGGCGGTACGGAGGCAAACGGCAAGAACATCCAAAGCCAACAGCCAAGCGGCCAGCAAGGAGCACTTGGCACCTGGCACTTGGCATTTGGCCAAACAGCCCCACGTCACGCCCCTTGAAGAAGTGCCTTCGGAAACCTACACGACGAAAATGTCAACGGCCATGTCATGTTCGATTTACTTGACTCAGTCAACTATCTGGATGATACTGGCAATTGACCCATGAGTGCCTCGGTCATTCCCCGGCAGGTGCAGGCGGTGCGCCGTTTCAACCGGTTCTACACCCAAAAAATCGGGGTGCTGAACGAAGGACTTTTGGACAGCGGCTACTCGCTGACCGAAGTCCGCGTCCTCTACGAACTGGCCCATCACCACCGGCTGACCGCAACCGAACTGGGCCGCGATTTGGGGCTGGACGCCGGCTATCTGAGCCGGATGCTGCGGGGGTTTGAAAGGCAAGGCTTGATTTCGCGCACACCCTCGGCCGCCGATGGCCGCCAAAGCCATTTGGTATTGACGGAGCCGGGCCGGCGGGCCTTCGCGCCCCTCGACGTACGCTCCAATCAACAGGTAAAGGACCTGCTGAGCAGGCTGTCCCCTACCCAGCAGGACCAGTTGGGGCGAGCCATGCGGACGATCTCGCAGCTGTTAGAGCCTGACACCAAGCCAAAGGTTCCCTATGTGTTGCGGCCATCTCGACCGGGAGACATGGGGTGGGTGGTCCACCGTCATGGTGTCCTCTACTCGCAGGAGTATGGCTACGACGAACGCTTTGAAGCGCTGGTGGCTGGGATTGTTGCCGAATTCATTCAGAACCTTGAACCCAACCGCGAACGCTGCTGGATTGCCGAACGAGATGGCGAGAACGTGGGATGCGTCTTCCTCGTGAAAAAATCAAAAACCGTTGCGAAGCTGCGCACGCTGCTGGTAGAGCCTAGCGCTCGGGGGCTAGGAATCGGGAGACGCTTAGTCAGCGAATGTGTCCGCTTCGCCCGCCAGGCTGGATACAAGAAGATCACCCTGTGGACGCAAAGTGAACTGCAAGCGGCGCGGCATTTGTACCAAGATGCTGGATTCAAGCTGGCCGGCAGAAAGCGGCACAGCAGTTGGGGGCGCGATCACCTGGTGGCAGAAACCTGGGAACTGACCTTGTGACTCAATGCTCGTGGCTCATCCCGGGAGCGGCCACCCAATAGTAGTCGAGACCCTGCGGCGCGAAGCTTCCCAGGTAGGAGACGCGCCGGCCCACGACCAGCTTGGCCAGTTCGGTTTGGGATCCCCCAGCAGCCACGACCAAGTGCTCGCCAGCCGGCGCCGGGTCCCGCTCATATCGTTCAATCGCCTGGTTGCGATAGAAGGCAAGACCAAATTCCGTTTCGCGGCGAACCCGGAACACAGCTATGGGGAGGCGTCTTGTGTCCAGGCGAGCGATGTCCTCGGCCAGTGGCCGTGTCGACAGGGTGCTGTCCAGCGCTGGAGCGCCCAGGCGAAGCACGGCAGCCACCGCAAGCACGACAGGAACAAGAGTCACAAAGCGCAGAATGCCCAGCCCGGGTTGCATCCGTAACGTCACCGCAATCCCGATTGCCAGCACAGCACCAAACACGCAGGAAATGGCAGCCGCCTTCCCCCACGGCAGCCGGTGCTGTAACACAATGTATTGGATCATCAATGCGGGAACGACCGGCACAGCCGCGACCAACGCGTGCAGAATGGCTAAGGTGGCACCTGGCGGATCGTGGTCCGTCGTATGCCGTCGCACGTACTCCGCCAAGAGCAGCGTACCCGCAGGCAGGGCCGGCAAGATGTAGCCCGGCAGCTTGGATTGCGAAAGGGAGAAGAACAAGATCGGAACGATGAACCAAACAGTCAGAAAGGCACCCAACGCATTTTCAGACCGAAACATCTCCCGGCGGTCCCCCCACCAGGTGCGAACGGCCTCCACAACTGCTGCGCCTGCAAACAACGTCCAGGGGACCAGTCCCAGAAGAGCCACCGGAATGTAGAACCAGAACGGCTGCCGGTGGTGATACAGGTTGGTGCTGAAGCGCTCCACGTTGTGTTGCAGGATGAAGGTGTGGAAGAACTCCGGATTTCTGAGCTGTACCGCGACGAACCAGGGCGCAACGATGACGCAGGCAAGGAGGATCCCTGGAATCCACAGGCTTCGCCAAAGCAACCGGTACTCGCCCTTGGCGGTGGCGAAGATCACGACGATCATGGCGGCCAGAAATGGCGCAACCGGTCCTTTAGCCAGGGTACCCAAGCCCAGAAAGACATAGGCGATGGCCAGCCACAACTTCGCCTGGCTCTCATACCAGGCGTACCACGCCAGAAGTGCAATGGTGAACGTCGCTGCTAATGGCATGTCGGTCGACGCGGCGCGTGCAAACCCGATCACGCCCGCGGCAGAAGCTGTCATCAAAGCACCGTCGAGGTGTGATCCAGGCCGAAAGCGGCGCAGAAAGAAGTACACAGCGAGCACCATCAAGGCGGCGTCCACGGCCGAGGGCAACCGTGACGCCCAATCGCTCACGCCGAAGATGCTGTAGGAGAGCATCGCTTGCCAGTAGTACAGCGGGGGCTTTTCCAGCCAGGGCTTGCCGCCCAAGGTAGGAGTAATCCAATCGTGGCGGGCGAGCATTTCGCGAGCTACCTGAGCGTAGCGAGGCTCGTCGGCGCCGACCAAGCCAAAGGATGAAAGACCAAAGAAGAACAAAAAACCACAGAAGCCGGCGAGCAGAAGCCAGTCGGTGCGCAGACGGGAGGCGGGCGCTGTGGCCACTCTTCCGAATTTTGATGGTTGATTGATGATTTTTGATTGCAGATCGAATCCGACGGCCATTCAATCAACAATCAGAAATCAAGAATCACAAATTGATCCGTGGTCTCAACAGTGCGTACAGACTGATCAGCACCCAGGCCACCTCCAACATGACAAAGCCGACCTGGAAGGGATGAAACGCAATGTACGCCAGAATCAGTGAGCCGATGGCGTTTAAAACGTTGTATGCGGCCTTGCGGGCATCCATCCACCTCAACTGGTGCCCAACGTAGGCAATCAGAATGAGTAACGCGCCCACAAAGGAAGCGATCTGCCGCGCCAGTAAAATGTCCATGGATGGTTATTGTACGGGAGGACTGCCGCCAAGTTGGGCAATCACGCGCGCCACCGCGACCGACAAGGGACCGTCGAGCGAGCAGCCGCTGGCACACTTGTGGCCGCCACCACCGAAGCGATCGGC
The DNA here is from genome assembly GCA_020073105.1 of Terriglobia bacterium. Lineage (GTDB taxonomy): Bacteria > Acidobacteriota > Terriglobia > Terriglobales > Acidobacteriaceae > JAIQFW01. The sequence goes on along the minus strand of JAIQFW010000013.1, from coordinate 3,998 downwards.
CACCGTTGCCACGTTCAATTGGCCTTTGCTGCGCAGGCTCACCCGGAAGCGGCCATCGGGCAGCTCGCGGAAGAACGCAGCCACCTCCACATCCTGGATCGAGAGCGTGTAGTTCACCAGCCCTTCGCAATCCTCTTCCTTGGCGCCCGCCTGCTCCATCTGATCCTGGGTAACCCAAATCCAGGCGAGGTGGCCCTCGCGGTGCAGATTCGACAAAGCCGAGCCCAGCAGACGCATCTTGGCGGTGGAGTGTGCGAAATACACATTGCGCGCACAATGCGCGGGGTCGGCGCCTGCCAGGACCAGTTCCCTCGCCAACGCGAAGGTGTGCTCGTTGGTGCCTTCGAACATGAATGAACCTGTGTCCGTGAGCACGGCAGTGTAAAGGCAGGTGGCAATCTCGGGGGAGATTGCCACCCCCGCTTCCCGTGCCAGGCGGTACACCATTTCCGCCGTGGCCACCGCCTTGGGATCGATCCAGTTCACGTTAGCGAAAGGCCGCCCGCTGAGGTGGTGGTCAATGCTGATCAGAAAGCGGTCCTCCAGGCCTTCGAGCCGGGTGCGTTGGATGCTGTCACATTCGAGAATAATGGCAGCCTCGTAGCGGCCGTTGACCCGCTCAGCGGTGATCACCTTATCGGCAAACGGCAGGGGCTGATAGATCCGTGGAACCCCGTCGCGCAGGACCACTTCGGCCTCTTTGCCCATGAGGCGCAGAATCTGGCAGCAAGCCAGGGCTGAGCCGATCGCGTCGCCGTCGGGACGGGCGTGCGAGGTCAGGAGAAAGCGGTTCCGCTGTTCGATATGTCTGAGAACTTCCTTCAGCATTTTTGGCGAGATCTCCGCAAAAATCACTTGCTCCTTTTCTTTGCGCGACTCAAGAGTTCGCTGATGCGGCTTTGGTACTTTTGCGAGCGGTCCAGCTGGAAAAACAGTTCCGGCGCGCGACGCAGATGCAAGCGGTCGGCCACCTCGTGGCGGATGAAACCTACTGCCGCGGCCAAACCCTCCAGAGTTCGGTCGGCTTCCGCGTCATCCCCTTCGACCACCACGAAAATCCGCGCCGAACGGGAATCCTCCGCCAGTTCCACGCTGCTCACATTGACCAACCCCACCCGAGGATCGGCCAGCTCACCCTCCACGATAGTCTCGATTTCCTCGCGCAGGGCTTCTCCCAGCCGCTCCCGATGATATTTCTGCCCTCGCTTTTCCACTGCTCTTGGCCTCGGAGTAAAACGGATGAGAATATCAGAAAATGAGCTTCCAGTGTGCCCTTGATGCGGTTTGCGACAGTACTTCAGTGCAGTTTCGGCGAGTTCGGGGCGGGAGCGCCGCCGCCGGCTGGGGCTTGCAATCAGAACTGAGCGCGCCGGCCTCGGGACAGGGGACGGAATACCGATCCTGCCGGAGATATATCCGCATTGTGATTCAGAGAAACTCCACGAAAGAATCGGTTATCTCAGCCCCGGCGTTGTTGGCGATGCGCGCCGCCTGACGCTCAATGTTCTTCATCAAGCCATCGAGATAGTCGCGCGAGTCGGAAATGCTGACGACGCCGAGCGTGGCCCGGTTCCACAATCCCGTCGAATCGAGTTCCGCCACCGCCACATTGAAGTGGGCGCGCAGCCGGTCTTTCAGGCTACGCACGACTTGCCGCTTGTCTTTGAGAGACTGGGCCACTTCAATGTGCAGCTCGAGGGTGAGAAAAGCAATCAAGTCAGCTTTGCGTCTCCAGCAGCTATCTTAAGACAAAAGGCTTTGAGAAGCGGATAGCGTTTTCTCTCTCTTCGACAGGATTCACCACCTCCCACTAGGGCTTGTGCTTTCGGGTGCCGGTGCACCTCCTGTTTCAATCTAATATTCTTGTATCCTGTGACTGGGGCTTGGGGGCACCGCGGAGACGTTGGGTTCGCTCACTTGATGAAGATTATTGGGTGATGCCGGCTTGCAGAACCTGAGAGGAGAGAGGAATTTTTGTTCATGTCCGTTCAGTTAAAGTCCCAACTTCTGGTTCTGGCGCTTACGATTATGGGCTGCACGTCGCGCAGCGTGGCACAGACCCTTCAGCCGGCGCCCGGCCCCAGTCCAGAGCCTCAGAGGACTGATTCCCCCTCTGGCGGGCAACTTCCCAAGCAATTGGCAGGAAGCATCAGCGGAACCGTGGTGGACCGAAGCGGAGCCGTCGTCGCCGGGGCCCGGGTGAAACTTACCCGTGAAGACCAATCGCAGCAAGAGGTGTTCTCCGGCGACAATGGACAATTCTCCTTTGCCAACATCGCTTCTGGCCCCTTCCAGCTCACCATCACGTCGACGGGCTTCGCCACGCAAACATCTTCTGGAGTCCTGCTCTTGGGGGAGGTCTACCTTGTCCCCCAGATTACTCTGAATGTCGCCGAGGCCATCACCGAGGTGCGGGTCGGAGGTTCTCCGGAGGAAGTGGCGGAAGAGCAGATCAAAGAGCAGGAGAAGCAGCGGGTCTTCGGCGTCGTTCCCAATTTCTATGTCACCTACGAGCATGGGAATGCGGTTCCCCTCACCTCGAAGCAAAAGTTTGAGCTTGCCTGGAAGACGACGGTGGATCCCATCACGTTTGCCATGGTCGGGGTCATTGCGGGAGTGCAGCAGGCACAAAATGCCTTTAGCGGATATGGGCAAGGCGCAGAAGGTTATGCCAAGCGCTATGGCGCTTCCTATGCCGACCTGGTTTCCGGCACGTTGATCGGGGGCGCCATCCTGCCATCGCTCCTGAAACAGGATCCCCGTTATTTCTACAAGGGCAGCGGCAGTAAGCGATCACGGATTCTCTATGCGCTGGCCAGTTCGGTGATTTGCAAGGGCGACAATGGACACTGGCAGGCGAATTACTCGAATATCTTTGGAAGCCTCGCTGCTGGCGGCATCTCGAATCTTTACTATCCGGAGAAAGATCGCAACGGAGCAGGGTTAACCATCGAAACCGGGCTCATCGGGATTGGAGCCACTGCCGGCGTCAACGTGTTTCAAGAATTCTTCGTTCGGAAGGTGACACCGAATGTTAATCACGACTCAGGCAAACCCTAGTCGCATTCGGTGTACAAACTCGGCCAACGACAGACCCCCCACGACCAACCACTGCTCTACGCAATGACTTCAGCGGCAATCTTCTCGGTGACGAAGGCCTCAATCACGTCGCCAACCTTGATGTCGCCATAGTTGGCGATCGAGATGCCGCACTCCATACCGTTGCGCACTTCGCTGGCGTCGTCCTTGAAACGGCGCAGCGATCCGACTTTGCCCTTGAAGATCACCACGTTGTCCCGCAGCAGACGGACCTCGGAATCGCGCTTGATCAAGCCATCGCTGACCCGGCAACCAGCGACGGTGCCGACCTTGGGAATACGGAAGGTTTCCAGCACTTCGGCGCGGCCCTGGTAAGTCTCCTTGATGGTCGGCTCCAGCAGGCCGCTCATGGCGCGCTTGATCTCATCCTGCAGTTCGTAAATGATCGAGTGCAGGCGGATGTCTACTTTTTCGTGCTCGGCGAGTTCCTGCGCCTTGCGCTCCGGACGGACGTTGAAGCCGATAATGATGGCATTGGAGGCGGACGCCAGAAGCACGTCGGTCTCCGTAATGGCGCCGACGCCGGAGTGCAGCACTCGCAAGCGAACCTTGTCGTTGGAAAGCTTGGCGAGAAGATCGCTGAGCACTTCGACCGAGCCGCCGACATCGGCTTTGAGGATGATGTTCAGCTCCTTGATGCCGGCGGTCTTGATTTGTTCGGCCAGGCCTTCCAGGGAAACGCGGGAACTCTTGGCGAGGGCGGCCTCGCGGGCCTTTTGTTCGCGGTACTCGGAGATGCCTCGGGCCTTGTCGCGATCCGCCACTACCACAAACTGGTCGCCCGCTTGCGGCAACCCCTCCATGCCAAGAATCTCGACTGGCGTAGAGGGCGGAGCTTCTTCCAGTTGGTTGCCCCGGTCGTCCAACATGGCACGCACTTTGCCGTAGACGTTGCCCAC
>JAIQFW010000196.1 GCA_020073105.1 Terriglobia bacterium | reverse complement strand
GTTCTTCGAGAACGACGCTCAGATGGAGCGGCGGAGACCGGACATACCTTATGTGCCTCGAGCACGAATAGAAGCCTGTCCGCAGCGCCGCAAAGTTCCCTATGGACACGTACGCCCGTTTTCATAGAAGGATGACAGTCTATTTTCTGCGTGAATCTGCGAAGATCAGCGGCGCGCTACTGTTTTGGTTTATTCACCACGAACGCCTTTACCACAATGTTGTTCGGCTGAATCCCTACCGGAATCATGGTCAGCAGCGAGTATTCCCCCGGCTCGTACTTCTTCTTCGGCGTGCGCTTCTGAATCACCGTGACATCCCCGGAACCGGAATTCAGTACCAGCAGGTAGTTCTGACTCTGTGAGAGCGCCAGCCCGTCGGGACGGCTGCCTACGGGCAGCGTTGCCACCATCGTTCCCTGATCGATGTCATACACCGCCACCGTATTCGATCCGAAGTTGCTGACATAGAGGCGCGAGTTGTCCGCGCTCACCACTCCTCCGGACGGATGGGTCCCAATCAAATAGCTGCCGCCGACTTCGTTATTGTTGGTTTCGATGATGGAGATGTTGTCGGAATCGAAGTTGCTGACAATGAGTTCGCCGCCGTCGGGCTTGAGAGTGAGATGGATTGGAGTTTTGCCCACATCGAGCAACGCCAGCAGTTTGTCGGTCTTCAGATCAACCGAAGCTACTTGTCCTGATCCTGTGCAAGCGACAAATGCTTTGCTGCTGTCGGGAACAATAGCGATGTCTTCCGGTTGCTGGCAGAGGGGAAGGGTGTTGCGCACTGCGAGCCGCTGAGTGTCAATGATGGCAATCGTGTTGTCGCCGCGATTGGTCACGACGACCGTCGATCCATCGGGCGAAACTCGGGCAAGTCCGGGCGAGATCCCCACGCGAATGTTGCCCAAGACCGTCCGCTTCTCCAGGTCGATCACCGACACATTGTTGGAAGCCGAGTTGGCGACATAGGCGCGTCTGCCATCGGCAGAAACATCAATGAAGTACGGCTTGCCGTACACGCCGATGGTGGCCACCACAGCGTTTCTCTCGGCATTGATCACGCTGACGTTGTTCGATCCGGTATTGACGACATAGATTTCATTCTTCTGCCTGTTGGCGGCGATGCCGGTAGGCTCGCTGCCGACTTTGATGGCACCCTGGCGCGCGAAGTTGACCAGATTGATGACGGTGACAGTGTTGCTCTTGCCATTGGTGACGTAGGCGAATTCGTGATATGCAGGCCCAAGGTCGGTGAGCTGGCGCTCGTGGAAATACCACCAGCCGGCGCCACCAAGGATTGGCAGCAGAACAACGATCAGGAGGAGTTTTCTCAAGTCAGTGATAGCGTCGAGGGAGCGGGAGACATCTGTGGGCCCGTAGATGCCACTGTCCTGCCCACCACCGGCGCGATCTGCCGCACCTGTGCCATCAACTCATCGAACTGGTCGGGATAGAGCGACTGCATGCCATCCGACAGCGCCTTGTCCGGCTGGTGGTGGACTTCCACGATCAGCCCATCCGCGCCAACCGCCACCGCTGCCCTTGAAAGCGGTGTCACTTTGTTGCGCTTGCCGGTGCCGTGGCTGGGGTCAACCACGATCGGCAGATGGCTCAAGCGCTGCACCGCCGGCACCACGCTCAGATCGAGGGTGTTTCGCGTGTGGTCGGCGAAGGTTCGCACGCCGCGCTCGCACAGGACCACGTTGTAATTGCCCTCGCTCATCACGTACTCGGCGGCCATGAGGAATTCTTCCAGCGTCGCCGACATGCCACGTTTGATCAGCACCGGCTTGCGGCTACGCCCCGCACGCTTTAACAGGGAAAAATTCTGCATGTTGCGGGCGCCGATCTGGATAACGTCCGCATATTCCTCAACCAGTTCGAGCGATTCGTTGTCGATGGCCTCGGTGACGATTCTCATGCCGAACTGCTGACGGATCTCGGCCATGATGCGCAAGCCTTCTTCGCCCAGCCCCTGAAAAGAATACGGCGAAGTTCGCGGTTTGTAGGCTCCGCCACGGAAGAATTGTGCGCCCGCCCGGTGCACCCGCTCCGCTACTGCGAATGCTTGGTCCCGATTCTCGATGGCACACGGACCGGCGATGATGGCCAGCGCAGGCCCGCCAATCGTCGCATCCGTCCCGGCGAAGCGTATGACCGTGTTGTCTTCCTTGATGTCGCGGCTGACCAGCTTGTAAGGTTTGGTTACGCGGATGACTTCCTGGACGCCGGCCATCTCCTCCAGCGTGCCCGGCTCGACCTCGCCCTTGTTGCCGGTGATCCCGATGGCGGTCCGCTCGGCGCCCGGGATGGAATGGGCGCGGTAGCCTAGCGACTCGATTTTCTGGCAGACGGCGCTGACCTGTTCTTCGGTGGCGGGCGCCTGCATGACAACTAACATATGTTCCCCTTACGTAAACCAGTTGAGTCTATCGTTGTTTCCGCTGGCCCGCAAATGCGGACTGGGGTGGCACCTCGCGGTCGGAGGCCCCGAGGAGAGCCTGTTTTCAGGGGGTTGGCAGCTGTGCACTGATCGTGACATTGTTGCCGCGCCGCAGTGATCGCAACAAGAAATACTCGTTGACGGGGCGATCGTCCTGCATGGCCGGGGTTTGCGGTGACACGGCGATCACTTGTTCCGGCGTCTTTTCCAGCGAAAGCACCAGGGCAAAAATGCGCTCTGGGCCGGCTGGCGGAGACCACTCCTGCATGTCCCGGATGGCGGCGGCCGGCATACGTTGGATCAATTGTTCAGCGCTCCGCTGGGGAATGGGCTGACTGCTGGCCAAGAAGTGGTAGCCCCAGGTTTGCCGGTACGCAAAAACTCGCACATAGGGGAACGATTCCACCAGGGCCCGCGTCACCGCAGCGCGTACTTCGTCATCCCCATCGGGCAGCCATTGTTGCAGAATACCGCCGGAGCGCAGACGTCCTTTGATGATCGTGTAAAACTCTTTGGTATAAAGCAGGCTGGATCCAGCTGCCTCGACCGGCGGCGGCGGGTCGATGGTGACCACGTCATATTGTTCAGTCGAGCGCTCCAGGTAACGGCGCCCGTCATCCACCACCACGTGCGACAGCGGGGAGCTCAGGATGTCCTGAGCATCCGTGTGGAAATACGAGAACATCTTGGGAACGCTGGGCACCAGCTCGACTGCGGTCGCGGGAATACCCCAGGACAGAAGTGAGCGGTAGGATGTGCCCATCCCGAAGCAGATCGCCAAAGCATTGTGCGGCGGGTGGTCAAGGAAGGCCAACGGAAGATGCGCCATGATCTTGGTGACTGGGCTTAATCCTGTCATCCCGATGCCATTCACCAACAGGCGCTTCTGCATGCCTTCGCCAGTCGCGATGACGGTGGCGGTGTTGTCGCGCAGAACTCGGCTGTTCGGGTACACCACCTGAAAATCCCGGGTGAGCACGACGCAAACCACGGCCAGAGCCAGCACCGCATATGGAGCAAGGCTCCTTCGTGGGATAGCCTGATCGCTCGGTTCCGAGGACCACCGTGGCCAGGCCCCCAGCATGAGCCACGGCACGGCGAACAGGGTCAAGACCCAATGCTCACTGGCCAACGGGAGCAGCCCAAAGCCGGCGAGCAACGGGCCAAGAATGCAACCCAGAATATTGACCGCGTACGCCGTTCCGGCGTGGTCGGGGTCGCCTCCCGACCATCGGTCCACCAGCATCGGGGTCACAAAGCCCAACACGCCAGAAAATGGCGCAACCCCCAGAATCAGACGAAGCGCCGGGTGCAAATCCAGGCGGGGGTCCGCGGTGATCAATGGTAGAAGCGCGAACAATCCAAGGCATGCCCAAGTCAGCTGCACTTCGTAGCGGTGAGTCCGGCTCCAAAGGCGGTAGAACCGGGAACCAATGAACGTGGCCGCCAGATAGAGGCCGAGGATCGCAGCGAACGCGTAGACCATGGTCCCGAGATAAGGCGTGAATTGCCGGATCCAGACCACCTCCATCCCCATGCTGGTCAAGCCCGTGGTAAAAAGCAGGGCCAGCGTCGAGCGACTCCCCGTCTTGCTTGGCGCTGATGGGAGGCGCTCTGCTTCGGTCGCAGCCCTCTGAGCAACGGGTTGAGTGCGGGACAGGACAATCGCCGATACCGCCAGAACGCCATTCAGCACTGCACCGACCTTGAGGGTCCAGTGAAAGCCGTGCAGCTCGATCAACAGCGGCGGCACCAGAGCACCCACCACCGCGCCTGACACGTTGGACAAATAGAGATAGCTGAACGACCGTGACGATTCGCGCTGAAAACTGCGCCGGATCGCCAGCATCGCGATCGGGATTGTCGCTCCCATGCAGGCGCACCACGGTATTAAAGTAAGGGCAACCCACGCACCCGACGCCAGGTAGTAGGCGATCGAGGAAGAAAATCCGGCGTGTTCAAGAAGATGGCGGCCCCACAGCAGCTCCTGCGGCACTAACAGGGCGGATGTTCCGATTAACAGCTCGGTAAGGGCATACAGCCGGAGCGCCGGAGTGCTGCTGGACTCACCGTATTTGCGGATCAGGTGGCCGCTCAGCCAGGAGCCCAGGCCCAGGCCGGCCATGAACATGGAGAGGACGATCGACACCAGGGCGCTGGTCACTCCGAACTGGGCCATGGCCAGGCGGAGCCATACGATCTCATACAGAATGCTGCAGAATCCAGAGATCGAGAAGAAGAGAAAAAACCAAATCACAAGTGCCCTCCCGGAAACCCGGCGTGCCTTCTAATGTTTGGGATTTAATCTCAATCAGAACATACGGTGGAATTGCGATCAACGGGGATGGTTACCTTGCGGGGTACAGAGGTAACCGAGATTCCCTTCGTTGTAGAATCTAAATTCAATCTTTCTATGCCGCAGGAAGAAAACATCACTGTGAGCCGCGAGAACCAGGCCCTTCCGAACGACGACCGCTACGATGCTCAGCGCATCGAGCCGCGGTGGTTCGAGCGCTGGCAGGATGCGTCTCTATACGCCGCGGAGCGTGACTCCACCAAGCAAAAATACTACGTCCTCGAGATGCTCCCCTATCCCTCGGGCGTTTTGCACATGGGACATGTGCGCAACTACGCCATCGGCGACGCTCTTGCCCGCTACATGTGGATGAACGGCTACAACGTGCTCCACCCCATGGGCTGGGATTCGTTTGGACTTCCCGCGGAGAACGCCGCGATTTCTGCGAATGTCCCCCCCCGTGAATGGACCCTGCGCAACATTGCCAACATGAAGGCGCAGATGAAGCGGCTGGGTTTTGCTTACGACTGGTCGCGCGAAGTCACGACCTGTTTGCCCGAATACTACCGCTGGAACCAATGGTTCTTCCTGAAGTTCTATGAAAAAGGCCTGGCCTACCGCAAGAAAAGCAAAGTTAACTGGTGTCCGAAGTGCGCCACCGTCCTGGCGAACGAGCAGGTCGCTGGCGGCTTCTGCTGGCGGCACGAAGATACGCGAGTGGAGCAACGCGATCTCGAGCAATGGTTCCTGCGAATCACCAATTACACCGAAGAATTGTTGCGTGACGTCGAGAAGCTCGGCAACTGGCCGGAAAAAGTCCGCACCATGCAGCGCAACTGGATCGGCCGCAGCGAAGGCACACTGGTGGATTTCAAGCTTGACGGCGCGTCCGATTCTCCGGACTCGATTATTACGGTCTTCACTACGCGGGTGGACACGATTTATGGAGCCACTTCTGTCCAGCTTGCGCCGGAGCATCCGCTGGTCGCACGCCTCACCAAGAATAATGATCCATTACGCGCCAGCGTGGAGCAGTTGATCGCCGAGCAGCGCAAGGCCAAAGAGGTGGGAGACATTGGCGCGATCGAAAAGCACGGCGTGAACACTCACCGCGTCGCGGTGAATCCCTACAACGGTGAGCGGGTCCCGATCTGGGTGGCGAATTACATCCTGATGGACTATGGCACAGGCGCGATCATGAGCGTGCCCGCACACGACGAACGCGATTTCGAGTTCGCCAAGAAGTACGGCCTTCCAACTCCGGTGGTGATCGTGCCCAGGCCTGACGATCCCGAAGAGACTGTGGTTGAGCCCGCGCTCCCTTTTACCACTTTGCAGGGAACGCTGGTGAACTCCGGACCGTTCAGTGGCTTGGATTGCGAAGACGCGATCCAGAAGATGTCGGCTTACGCCGAAGAGCACGGCTTCGGCAAGGCGACGGTCACCTTTCGCTTGAAGGACTGGGGCATCTCGCGGCAGCGGTACTGGGGCACGCCCATTCCCATGCTCTACTGCGCGAAGGATGGCATTGTTCCCGTCCCGGAAAAAGACTTGCCCGTGCTCTTGCCGGAGAAGGTGAACATCACGTTGTCCGGCGGTTCGCCGCTGGCGAAGGTGCCGGAGTTCGTGAATGCAACTTGCCCGAAGTGTGGTGGCCCGGCGCGCCGCGAGACCGATACCATGGACACCTTCGTCGATTCGTCCTGGTACTTCTACCGCTACACCGACGCCCGCAATGATCGGGAGCCATTCGACAAAGAGCAGGCCGGCTACTGGTTTGGAGAGCGGGGAATTGATCAATACATTGGCGGGGTAGAGCACGCCATTTTGCACCTTATTTATTCGCGTTTCTGGACCAAGTTCATGCGCGACATGGGTATGGTGAAGAACGACGAACCCGCGCAGCGCCTGTTCACCCAGGGCATGATCATTAAGGGCGGCGCAAAAATGTCCAAGAGCTTGGGCAACGTGGTGTCACCCGATGACATGATCGCCCGTTACGGCGCGGACAGCACCCGGATGTACACCCTCTTTGCGACCGCGCCGGACCGCGAGCTCGACTGGCAAGATGAGGGGGTGGAAGGCATCCAACGCTTCCTCGGACGGGTGTACCGGTTTGTGGTCCGTAACGCGGCAAATGGTTCGCATGCGACTAAGGAGACGTTGCAAGCAACGTCTCTACAGCCGGAGGCTCGTGTCATTCAGCGAAAACTGCACCAGACCATCAAGCGGGTCAGCGACGATTTCCAGGGGCGCTGGCACTTCAATACGTCGATTGCGGCGATCATGGAGTTGGTCAACGAACTTTACGCTGCTGAGGGAGCGATCGCGAAGGATCGAGTCCCCAAGCCGCTGCTGATGGAGGTTCAGCGCAACCTGGTGCTGCTGCTTGCGCCGTTCGCACCTTACCTCGCCCACGAACTTTGGGAGATGCTGGGCGAAAAGGGGAATCTCCTCAAGGCGTCCTGGCCCAAGTACGACCCGGCATTGGCCAAGGAAGATGAGATCGAGATTCCGGTCCAGGTAAACGGCAAGTTGCGCTGCGTGGTGGTTGTGCCTGCAGGCAGTTCGGAAGACACCATTCGTGAGGTTGCGCTGGCTGACGAGAAAATCAAAGCAGCAGTTGCAGGCAAGCAGATTGTGAAAGTGATTGTGGTTGCGGGGAAGCTGGTCAATGTCGTTGTTCGTTGAACCCCCCGTCTCACCCTGTCATCCTTCTATGAAAACGGGCGTACGTGTCCATAGGGAACTTTGCGGCGCTGCGGACAGGCTTCTATTCGTGCTCGAGGCACATAAGGTATGTCCGGTCTCCGCCGCTCCATCTGAGCGTCGTTCTCGAAGAA
>JAIQFW010000012.1 GCA_020073105.1 Terriglobia bacterium | reverse complement strand
CGCAGATCTCTTACCCAAGGTTTAGAATCTGTCTATGCGTGGGTTGATTATTGGGGTACTTGTGTCGGTCTGCTTTCCAGGTTGGGCCCTCGCCCAGCAAATCCCCCAGTCTGATCAATCACCCGGGCAAAACCAGGCGCCCCCGCGTTCTGACGAGGAAAAGTCTCGTGCGCGGCGTGGCGAAGCGGGCGAGAGTTCCAGCCGCGATACACGGATCGATGTCAGCCCGCCCAAGGATGATGCCAAGGACCATCCAAACCGCGGGACCGGCGTCTCCGATGCCGATGAAGGCCCTGCCGGGGACGTTCAGGAACTCCATGCCTTCAATCCTTATCGTGCTGCTAAGGACAACGAGGTTGGCGACTACTATTTCAAAAGAAAGAATTACAAGGCCGCACTGGCCCGCTACCAGGATGCACTGATCTACAAGGAGAACGACGCGGTGGCCAATTTCCGCCTGGCGCAGTGCTACGAGAAACTGTACCAGCCTGACGAGGCCGTTACCCACTACCAGGAGTATTTGAGAATTCTTCCGCAAGGGCCGCTGTCAAAAGACGCGCGCAAAGCACTAGCGAAGCTGGGGTCTGCCGAGAAGCAAACCTCGGAGAAGACACCACCGAAGTAGCATCCAGAATGGGTTGTCGGCTGAGCGGGGTTACTTTTCCACCCGGATGAAGTCGCCGCTGGAGGCATTTACCGCCACCCGCAGCTTGGCATCGTCGCGGCTGGTTCCGTAAATCACATGCCAGATCAGTTGGTTCGTGGCGCGACTCCAGTCCAGCATATACAGGACTGGTGTGTCGGGATCCTTCTCCAGTACCTTGTCGCCACCGTGCTTCTGGGCGACCTCGAGGGCCTTGTCAGAATCCACCTTCAGGAACGCAATGTCGAAGATCTGGGTGGAGGAGTTGCTGGGACTGTAGGAGTCCTCGGTCCCGGGAGTAACGCCGCGGGAGGGCGCGTCCGACGCATCCGTACCCGACCAGACGTAAGGCTTCACGCTGCGTTGTGTCGGGGAGGCGAAGGCCGCGCGCCACACGTCCGCCTTGCCCTCTTTGCCCTTGGAATCGGCGGTAAGTTGAGACTCTAATCGGAAAGCCTGCGCGTCGTGCGCCCAGCCGTGGGCAGCAACGTAGAGCCTCTGGAAGGCGACCCGACCGGTCTCAAAGTCGGTAGCTTTGGGCTTTGGTTTCTCGCTCTGCGCCGGCTTGGCGGGTTCAGAGGAACAACCAGCCATCGCCAGCAGCGCCAGCGCCGCCATCAGCAGCTTCTTCATAGCACCTTCCTAAAGGCGTAAGATTTTGCAACCGGATGTCGGGGTTCATTTTACTAGATGCGATGGGGAGAATTGCCGTGGACTGGTATCTGCAAAGGTTACAGGAGGCAATCAGTTCAGTGATCCGGGCGACGGATGCGGAGGACCTTTCCCGCCACCCCGAGGGCAAATGGAGCACGGCTGAGGTGCTGGAGCACCTCTACCTCACGTACCGCGGTACCGTAAAGGGTTTTGAGCGCTGCTTACAGGAGGGAAAGCCGCTGGCGCGGAACGCGACCTTGAAGGAACGGGCCTCCACCTTGCTCGTGGTCACCCTCGGCTACTTTCCTCCAGGTCGAGAAGCCCCGGAGCGGACCATACCACGCGGCATGGCCGCGGAAGAAGTTGTGAAGGGGATCGGTCCTCAGATCGAGGCGATGGACGACATCATCACCAAGTGTGAAGCACGTTTTGGGAAGCGCACCCGCGTATTGGACCATCCGGTCCTGGGCCCGCTAACCACCTGGCAATGGCGAAAATTCCATTGGATACACGGGCGGCATCACCTGAGGCAGATTTGGAAACTACGAAGACAGAAAGGGAAGGCCCTCGCATAGGTTCGAGGGCCCGCCATGAAAGACTCTTGTTACTCGTGCTGCGAGGGTTCGCGCGCCGAGGACGGCACGCCCGACTTGCGGGCCTCTTCCTGCATGTTGGCCAACTGTTGTTTGGCGTCGTCGAGCGCCTTCTGCTTATCGGCCATCTTCGTCTTGTAGTCCGCGTCTTCCTTGTCCCATGCGGCCTGATTGCGCATGCGGTCGCCGGCATCGGCGTAGAAGGCGGCGGCACGCAGGCGGTACTCGCGCTGCGCAACATCCAGTTCGCGTGCCAGCATGTCCACCTGGGTTTGCTGGTCGGTTATTTTCTTCTGCCACTGGTCGTAAACTTGCTGCCGCTGCTCGGGTGATTCCCCAGGAGTGATCGTGGTCTTCGGTGCGGTATCGGCCGCGGTCTGACCTTGGTCGCCAGGCTGCGCATCGGAGGGGGTGGGCGCATTGCCGACGACACTGAGTGTATCGTTCTTGGGTAACGTGTCGTTGTCGAACTGTTTGGCGGCTTGCGGCTTCTTGTCCTTGCGGACGGCGCGCGCGTAGCTGCCCAGTGAAGGCTCCGGGGCGCCAGAGTCCTGCGCGCCAGAAACCGGAACGGTGATGCCCGCCAGAACGATTCCAGCAAGCCAAACATAGAGTGTGCGTTTCATAGTTGCTCCATCCTTCGTGCCGAACCCTCGTCTCGAGTGGAGGGGCCGGCCGCAATCAGTTAGGCTCCAGCGGAGCTCGTCGCGGCCTTCTTGCCGACGAGAAAACCACCGATGGTGTCGTTCAAGTGTGCTGCCTCGGAAATGATGTCAGAGGCCAATTGCTGCGTCTGCGCCAAGTCCCGGCCGGTACTTAGTTGCTGCGCATAGCCGGAAATTGTGGCCAGGGAGGTGCGTAGCGCAAGCGCCATCTCGGCGGACATCTCTCCGCGCAGTTGCTGCTGTTTCTGCATCAGCTCCGCTTCTGTCTGGTCGTTAATCAGACACGCTGCACCCAGCACCTCCTGTGAGGCTGAGCGTACCGCCGTCAGCGAAAATTCCAGGATGCGTCTGGCACCCACCGGAGTGACATAGTGTGCCCGCAGGCGCAGCTCCGGAAGCTGCTGCTGCAAACTGGATCTCACCACTTCCGACAGCTTGGACCGCGGATCGGAAACTGAAACCGCATCACGGAATATCTCGTCGGCACTCATCCCGACCGGCGAGGCGAACCCCAGTATGTTCTTGGCTGCGCCGTTGGCCTGGCGGACCAAACCATTTTGGCTGAAGAACATTACCCCGCTGGCCAGATGGGAGAGCACAGCGGCGCTGATGTTCTCCGCGGTCTTGGCTCGCCGCCTTTCCGCCTGCTGGGCACTGAGCAGTTCGTGCTTCTGTAACTTCAAGTCTTGAATGACCGCCTGAAAGGTGTGCAAGGGAAATTGTTCCGCATCAGGGTGCGTATCCTCGAGCGCCTCGTCACTCGTAAGCTTTCGGCGTAAGACGCACACCAACACGATTGCTGCCAGGCACGCGAATCCCGAAACAAACAATGCCAGCAGCATGCGCGCCACCATGGGGTTGCTCAGGAGCCTCACAGCAACCTCCAGTACCAGCGCAGAAACTGGTTGCCAAAGAAGAGCGCAACCATCGCCATGCCACCCAGAAATACGCCGAAGGGCATGGGGAACCGTCGCAGAGCGATGGTGGCGGATACCCAGGCATGCCGCCGCGCCTCGCTGGCGGACTCGTGATGGCGCTGCATGCGCCGCTGAGTGCGCTTCATCCAGATTGCCGACAGCGTCCAAAGGCCGAACAACGAACCCGCGATCGACCCCGCGAAAATCGTGAATATGGTTAACCGGGTACCCAGAAACGCCCCCACCATGGCCATCAATTTGACGTCGCCGAACCCCATGCCTTCTACGCCGCGGGCGCGCAGATAGATGGCTCCCGCGCCGTAAATGAAAGAAGCGCCAACCACCGCTCCGGTGAGGGAGTCGAGCGCCGACAGAATGCGCCACGAACTATCGGCCCCGGGCAGGGAAACCAGGCCGGGAAGAATCTGCGACACCAGATCGTTCACCGGAACAATCGTGCTGAACAGCAGCCCCAACCCCAGTCCAGACAGAGTCATTTCGTCCGGGAGGAGCTGGGTTTCCGCATCGGTGAAGATCAATCCCAGCAACAGGTAGCCGAGGGTGCAGTACTTCAAAGAAGCCAACGTCGCCCCAAAGTGCCCGTAGCAGGCGAGAAAGAGCAGGCCGGTAAGCAGTTCAATCACGAGATAACGTGGAGAAATCGGAGCCTGGCAATGGCGGCAGCGGCCGCGCAGCAGAAGCCAGCTCAGAATGGGGACATTATCGTAGAAGGCAATGGGCTGTTTGCAGTTGGGACAGCTTGATCGCGGGTGGACGACGGAGATCTCCCGCGGCAAGCGGTAGATACACACGTTCAGGAAGCTGCCGAATGCCAGCCCGAGGGCGAAGCTCGCCAATGCCAACGCAGGATCCACCGTCTCCTTGTGCAAAACCTTGGTTTGTGCCGGTTTTGCCTCGATTATACGGTGATTCCCGAGGTGGAACGCAGGGTACTAAAGGCAGTGTACAAAAGGGCAATAGTTACTAAGTTGTTGAACGAGTTGTGCTTGAGGTCGTACCCAGCAAGATCAGCGTGCCGTACTTGCATCGGGCGAGAGGCTCGAAAAGGGCACGCTCCGGTGTGCCCCCTCCGGCCATCGGAATGTCTTACTTCGCTTGCAGAGACTCAATGTACTTGGTCAGGTTGCTTACACGCTGTTGCACTTCACCTTCATGTCCGTGGCTCATGGTCCAAAATAGATGGCCCCAGACCGGCATCTCCCGCGTGCCATGCGCCGCCAGGTTGCCTTCGCCGCGGATGATAGAGATCACCTTCATGTCCGGAAATTGACCACCGCTGTTCTTGCTCAGGACGGTTAGGTCGGTGGGGGGCACCTTCAAGGCAGGGGCGGCGGGGCCGTTCCCCTTGCCATCGATACCATGACAGACGGCGCAATAGGCCTTAAACATGTCTTGGCCGGATGTGGGTGATGTGGCCGTCACCGGGACATGCTTGATGGTCTTCGTCGGCTTCTCCTGTGCGCCGGCTGCAACTGTGAACATCATAAGAACCGCGAAAATCCAAAGCAGCACCCGCATAACATGCCTCCTATGATTGCTGAAAGCTCCTTATGATTCCTGATGATTCCTAGGTTTAAGTGTAGGCGTGAATTGTACGGCTGGATGTGAAGTTTGTCACCAGCAGGTGTGATGGATCATGTCGCGAAGTGATCAAAAAAGGAAAGGGACGCGGCCCGCTGCGTCCCTTTCATTGACCGATACCTGACTCTTAGTTCGGGCCCAGTTTCTGACGTCCGGAATCGCGCCCACGCTCGCTGGCGATCACTGTGACCGGCGCCTGCAGATTGAAGTTCAGCACGGTCTCTGAGGGCAGCTTGATCTGCTGACCCTTGGTGGCAGCTTGAACCCCGCCGCCCAGGCCCCCACCGGCAGCAGCTCCAATCGCAGCACCTTTGCCGCCACCCGCAATTGCGCCTATGATTGCCCCGATACCGGCGCCGGCGCCGACTTTTTCAGCCGTGTTCACGCCTCGGGAACTGCCTTCACGCTTAAATTGGTCAGTCTGGATGTTATAGGTCTTGCCATTCGAGGAAATGCTGTCCAGTTGCAACACAACCGCCGACTTGCCGGCAAACCTGCCTGCGCTTCGTACATCTGCGAGGTGGCCTACAACATCACTGCCGGAGGGAACCACGACTTCACCGTCCATGGTGATGGGCGCATTCAGGGTTGCGCGGAAGGTATCACCTACCTGGTTTCTCTCACTGTCGATCGAGTCCACCAGCCGTACCGACAACGCCGTGCCCGAAGGTATGGTCACCTTCTGCGGAGGCGGTGGAGGTGGCGGAGTGGCCGGCATCGCCGGAGCTGGAGCCGGAGCCTGCACCTGGGCTACCGGTTGCACACTCTCGGGCGGGTCCGGAACGGGATCTTGCTGTTTGCGCGGCTCGTGGCGCCGCTTAGGGGCGGGTGATGGCTTGCGTTCTTCCCGTGGGGCAAGTGCTCGCGCCGTCTGCATCGGGGGCGCCACCTGCAAATTGTTCACAACCTGCTTTACACCCTCTTCCGAAGATGCGTAACGCGCTGCGGCATCGCGCTGGGCATCGTTGTCCACGGTGCCGGAGAGTGTCACGGTCCCGTTTGCGGCCTGCACCACCAGTTGCTTACCCTGAAGGCCGGAATCGCTGGTCAGCTTAGCCTGGATGTCGCTGGCAATCTGGGCATCGCTGGGAGCCTTGGAACAGCCTACGGCGACCACGAACACGGTCAAAAGTACCACTGCGCTGAGGTAGAGAGAGACTCTCGCCTTCATAGACGTTACTCCTGAAAGTTTATGTGGCCAGTATATTCAGTTTAGATGCACCGCCGATGTGATTCCGGTAGAAAATTCTCGCTGGAAACTGTTCCGTCATACCGGTGGAGAAACCTAGGCCGGTGAAGCACTTAGCGGGTCAGCGATAGCGGGTGGCTGCTCCGCTTTTCCCGACCACTCGACGTCTGTCAATTCTGGTGCAGGAACTTGTAATCGAGAATGCTGGCTGCCAGGGTGGTGCTGTCGGAACTTTCATGCGCATTTTTCCCTGGTTCCTTCGCGCGAATGATGCGCCCCTGACACAGGACAGTGCTGTTCTTCTGTCCGGAAATCTCTTCCGGCATCTCGAAGACCATTTCCACCAGAGTGTTGCTGGGGAAGCGTTGCGGCCCCTGAAAAAGGAGACCTGATTGGCTCAGGTTGTTAATCACTCCTTCGTACCAGCTGCCCAAGTTCTTCACCCGATAGCGGACTGTGGTCTCCAGCTTGAGGCGCCGGGCGCGCGGGACCCAGGACGGTTTGCGGGCGTGGCTCCGGCTCCGGCGGCCGCCGGCGGCCTCATTTGTGCTTTGGGCCGCAGTGTGATCGACCCGCTGAGTACGGCGCATGGTTTTCCAGTCGTACTTGTACTCGGCGGCACACAGCAGGCAAACCTGGTAGTAATCACCATCCGCCGCCCGCCGTGGCCAGGAGAATTCGTGGGAGCAGCGACCTAACATAAGGACGTCCAGTAACTTCTGGGGCATGTTCGTCTTTCCGGGTGGGAACACCGGAAAACCCATGATGTACCGCTCCGCGAACTTTGGGTAGGTTACTTCCGTGCAGCGTCGCTATCGTCCCTGCAACCCTAAGCGCCTGCAGCTATGCCTGAACCGACTCAGAGCCGCAGCAGTCGCCAGTGATTTTCACAGCAACCGGTTTGGGCCGTCCAGATTGACCCCCGCCACGCTCAGGGCTACGATAGCTCGGTTTGTAGTTAGGTCAGAGGTTTGGGGGCCTAGGCGATGTGCACTCTTTGGAAGTCATCTCACCGATTCGGAGCAACCGCGATCGTCTGTGTGTTAGGGCTGAGTACCGCGCTGCTGCCAACTGTGCGGGGCGGCTCGGACCAAGTCCCAACCGCGTCCCAGGCTGGCCAGCTGTCATTGCACTATGTCGAAGCCTCGCAAGGTTTGGGAGCAAAGCTGGACGGAGGCCGCACAGAAATCGAATTTGGCGACGTCAACCGGGACGGCAATGTCGATATCGTGAGTATCGGAGACCACGGTTCGCCGCTGTCCTCTAACGAGCATGGTGTGATGGTCTGGTTCGGCGATGGTCTGGGTCAGCAGGGGCAATGGCAGCTCTTCCAAAACGGCAATTTTGGCTACGGTGGTGTGGCTCTGGGCGATGTGAACAACGACGGATCGGTGGACGTTGCCTTCGGCGATCACCACAACTATTCCGACAACCAGTTCGGCAACCGCATTGAGGGCGTGGCCTTGGGTGACAACACAGGCATGCACTGGACTCCCTGGGACCAGGGTCTGGCCACCAATGGTGAAACCTACGGCATGTTCGGCACTGATCTGGCCGACGTGAACAACGATGGCTTTCTCGACTACGGCTCGAATTCCTTCGGTTGCTGCTCCGGCGTGCACGTGTATCTGAATCGTGGGGACGGGACCTGGTCGCAGAGCGCGGGTTTTCTCGGGGAGAACTCAAGCGACGACTTGGTTTTCGCCGATTTCAACGGCGACGGAAACGCAGACATGGCCACCGCCAACCGAAAGGGTACGGTGTTTCTGGGAGACGGACACGGACGCTTCCGGCCGGCAGACGGAAACCTGCCCCCCATGTCATCGCAGGGACGCGCCGGGATCTCCGTCGGTGATGTGAACGATGACGGCCGGGACGACCTGGCCTTCGCCACTCCCAGCGGCGGCTTGCAGGTGTGGACCATGGTTTCCAACGCAGTCTGGAAGAATCTTTCAGGAGCGCTTCCCGCCTCCGGAAAATTCGAAGCCACGCAGATCGCCGACATGAATCTGGACGGCCATGGCGACCTGGTGGCATTCGGCGCCGGACGGATGGTGGTGATCGCCGGCGACGGAAAAGGCAACTGGAAGCTAGCGAGCACGTTCACGACACCGGGGACACAGGGATACGCGGCCTTTCGCGCAGGGACCGATGTCGACCACAATGGCTATCCGGACATCGGCGTTATTGCGGCCGAAGGCAACCCCTTCAGTGCGCGAAACCATTTCCATGTGTTCGTGGAGAGTTCACCGGCGACTGCATTGCGGATCTTCCCCAAGCACCCCCACGGTGGGGCCACAATGGTGCCGGGCTCGGTGCGCATGTTCGAGTGGAACGCTGCCGTGCCGAACGGATTCGGCGCGGCGACCGTTTCCCTGGCAGTTTCAAGCACTGGTCCAAACGGGCCATGGAAGAAGATCGCGGGAGAACTACCGAACAACGGCCGCTATCAATGGCGCGTGCCGGCGGACCTGTCGTGTGTTTCCGGGTGCGACGTGCGCTACGAAATCAAAGCCGGAGAAGCGACAACGGCTGTAGTAGGCCACTCGAACTTTGCTGCCAAGTCGGGGCGATAATGTAGCGGCCTGTCCCTAGTATGATCACAGCGTGAACGACCTCACCGCATTCGTCCTGGCGGGTGGCAAGAGTACCCGCATGGGCTCCGACAAGGCCTTTCTGCCCTGGGCAGGGGGAACGTTGCTTTCCCATGCCTTGAAACTGGCTGGCACCGTTGCGAGGCAAGTGCGAATCGTAGGAGACGCGAAGAAGTTCGCGAACTTTGGAACCGTCGTCGAAGACGTGTATCGAGGGCGAGGACCTTTAGGCGGGATTCATGCAGCGCTTTCGAACACCCGAACAGAATGGAACTTGCTTTTGGCAGTCGATCTGCCCCTGCTGGAACCGCGGTTTCTCGAATACCTTGTGGCGCAAGCCAGGGAAGCGCGAGCCATGGTCACGGTGCCCCTGGCGGCGGGGGGCTATCAGCCGCTCACGGCGGTTTACCGCAGCGAATTCGCTGTGGCCTGTGAACAGTCCTTGCGGGAGGGCAGGAATAAAATTGATCCGCTGTTCGCCACGGTCAACACGCGGGTGATCCAGGCAGAAGAATTGGCGCAGGCCGGCTTCTTGCAGGAGATGTTTCGCAATCTGAACACCCCGGAAGACTTTGAGCGGGCGAACCAGATCCGTTCCTAGGGACCAACCAACTCTCCGGCTCCATCGTTTATCATCGAAGGGATTCACCGGACTGCGCATGGGCAGCAATGGACAAACCGGGCCGTACATCGAGTTCAAGGAGGTGTCCAAGTCCTTCGGCGACAATCTGGTCCTCGACCAAGTCAGCTTCGACGTCATACCGGGGGAAACGGTTTGCATCCTGGGTCGCAGCGGCGTGGGCAAGTCGGTCTCCTTGCAGCACATCATGGGATTTCTGAAGCCGGACGCAGGACGCGTGATCGTGGCGCATGAGGATATCACTGACTACTCCGAAGACCAGATGGAAGGAATCCGTAAGAAAGTCACCATGGTGTTTCAGAACGGTGCCCTGTTCGATTCGTTGAGCGTGGGCGAAAATGTGGCTTTCCCCCTGCGTGAGCACAAGGACCTCAGCGAAGAGCAGATCCTGCAAATCGTCGACGGATTGCTGGAGATGGTGGGCGTGAAGGAAATGCGTGACTTGCTGCCCTCCGACCTGTCCACCGGAATGAAGCGATCGGTGGCAATCGCGCGCGCCCTGGCAGCGCGGCCAGAGTGTGTGCTCTACGACGAGCCGACAACCATGGTCGATCCGCTCATGGCCCAATTGCTGGGCGATCTTATCAAACGCCTCAAAGCCCAACTGCACCTGACCAGCGTGGTCGTGACCCACGATATGCGCCTGGCCCAGAAGTTGGCCGACCGGATCGTGTTCCTGCACGAGGCCAAGGTGCTCTTTTTCGGGACCTATCCGGAGATGGAGGAGTCAGAGGAGCCGATTGTGCAGGAGTTTCTGAAACTGGATGAACTGGATCTGGGAGAAAGCGCCTGACGGTCCGCTGTAGAGACGTAGCTAGCTACGTCTCTACGACCTGACCAGCTCCTAGAACCCTTGGTTTACCAGTCTCTCCAGCGTAATCGAGCTATTGGCTGAGTCGCCATGCATCATCTTCTCCACGTACTTTGCGATCATATCCACTTCGAGGTTCACCGGGTCGCCGCGCTTGAGCGACTTGAGATTGGTCATGAGAACCGTGTGAGGAATAATCGCGACTGTGACTGCCGTGCCTTCGATCTTCGCTACTGTCAAACTGATACCTTCGATCGATAGCGATCCTTTGAAGATGACATAACGGGTGAGTTCGGGCGGAATTTCGATGTGCAACCAATAGTCATCAGCGCCGGGGATGGGATCGAGGGAGAGAAACTTGCCCGTACCGTCGACATGGCCTTGCACGATGTGGCCGCCGAATCGTCCATCGGCACGTATGGGAAGTTCGAGATTCACCAGCGCACCCTCCTTGATGCGCGAGAACGAAGTGACGTTCCAGGTCTCCTCGGCCAGATCGAAGCCCACCGACTGGGAGGTGATGTCAACGGCTGTCAAGCAGACGCCACTCACCGCAATGCTGGCCCCTTGCTTGAGTTCTTTGACCAGTTCGGTGGACGATACGGTCAGATGGCGGGTGCCGTTGCCTTGTGCGATGCGAGTAACCTGTCCAACTTCTTCAATGATGCCGGTGAACATAGGAAAACCTCAGCAGTTAGCATTTAGCACTTAGCATTTGGCCCTTAGCCCCATGTGCGGGTCGAACGACCACGGAACTCGCTCGGCCAAATGCCAATTGCTAAGTGCCCGCATACGGGTCCTTCAGATACCCCTCCACCGCGAAATCCTCTCCAAAGCGGTGCAGGCGGATGGACTTCACTTGGGCTGCATCGCTCATGCGGTGGAATCCAGTCCCGGCCGCAAACGGGACGGAACCTGTTCCCGCGAGAATCTTCGGGGCGTAGTACAAGAATACTTTGTCAACGATGCCGGAAGAGAGCGCCGCCCAGTTCACCATAGCACCACCCTCGATCATCAGGCTCGCGATTTCCATTTTGCCAAGATGGTGAGCGACGGCTGCAAGGTCGGGGTGTCCCTCCGGCGTAGGACGGGGGATCTGCTCGATTCGAACGCCGCGCTGCAGCAACTGTTTCCTCTTTTTCTCCTCGGCGAAAGAGCACAGCAAGAGCAAATCGTCCTTTGCAGTTGTGACCACACGGGACTCGAGGGGCAAGCGCAGACGCGAGTCAAGGATGACCCTTAGCAGAGGCCGCCGGCGGGGGCGGCCGCTGCGGTCGGTGAGCAGCGGGTCATCAGCGATGACCGTTCCCACACCTACCAGAATTGCATCATGCTGGTGACGGAGCTCGTGCACGTGGGCGCGGGCGGCTTCACTGGTGATCCAGCCCGCAGTTGCGCCTCCAGCGCCGAGTGCCGTCGGATTGTGCGATTCGCTAGGGGGCGGCGCGATCTTTCCGTCCAGGGTCATCGCTGCCTTCAGTGTGACCAGGGGAGCGCCGTGCCGGATGTATTTCGCGAAAGACTCATTGAGCGCTTTGGCTTCTTCCTCGAGGACCCCCAGGGAGACTTCGATGCCCGCATCCCGGAGCTTGGCGAATCCCTGGCCCCTCACCTGGGGATTCGGGTCCTGCATGCAGGCAACAACGCGGCGGATTCCAGCTGCAATTACGGAATCAACGCAGGGTGGCGTGCGGCCCTGGTGGGAGCATGGTTCGAGGTTGATGTAGAGAGTTGATCCCCGAGCCTTTTCTCCGGCCTGCTCAAGTGCGAGCACTTCGGCGTGCTTGATGCCATCGTAGGTGTAGCTGCCGCTCCCGACTACCGCTCCGCTAGCGTCCACCAGAATTGCGCCCACGCAGGGGTTGGGGGAAGTCAGGCCAACGCCCTGTCGCGCCAGGTCGAGTGCGCGGCGAAGAACAAGGCGGTCATTTTCGGCGTCGGACATAGGCGTAAATCTTCACTATGATGGCAGGCGACATTCTCTGCGAACCTCTATTTCCTCTGTGATTTTCATTTTCTTTAACCACAGAGAACACAGAGGACACAGAGCCTCTACGCGAACAGTGAATCCACAAAATCCTTGGGATCGAACGGCAGCAGATCTCCGGCCTTTTCGCCTACACCGACGTAGCGCACAGGCAAGCCCAATTCGCGGCAAATGGCGACTACGACACCGCCTTTGGCAGTGCCATCCAGCTTGGTGAGGACGATCCCGGTGACGCCCGCCGATTCGGTGAATTGCCGGGCCTGCTGCAAGCCGTTCTGGCCGGTGGTCGCGTCCATCACCAGAAGCGTTTCATGGGGCGAACCGGGAATAATGCGTTGCGCGGTGCGTCGCATCTTCTCCAGTTCCGCCATCAGATTGGACTTGGTGTGCAACCGGCCGGCGGTGTCCACGATTACATAGTCGGTGTGCCGCGCCGACGCCGCCTGTAATGCATCGAACAGCACCGCCGCGGGATCTCCTCCCGCTTTGGTGCGGATGACTTCCGTCCCGGTCCGCTGTCCCCAAATCTCCAGTTGTTCAATGGCGGCAGCGCGGAAGGTGTCCGCTGCGCACATGAGAACGGTCTTCCCCTGGGAACGAAACACCTGGGCCAGTTTGCCAATGGAAGTCGTTTTCCCCGTCCCGTTCACTCCTACCACCAAAATGACCTCCGGCGTGCCATCGACTTTTTCCACCGGTCGGGTGTTGGCAGCACTCAGAATCGCCAGTAGTTCTTCTTTCAGCAGGCGTTTAAGTTCGTCGACGTTCTTGATCTGCTTGCGGTCGGCTTTCTCCCGCAGCTTGCCCAGGACCTCACGCGTGGTCGTGCTGCCCAGATCGGCGCCAATGAGCGTGGCTTCGAGGTCATCGAGCGTGTTGCGGTCAATTTCCTTGCCGATCGAAACGGCCGCTTCAATGCGCTCGCTGAGATTCTCGCGCGTGCGCGTGACTGCTTCCTTCATACGGTCGAGGAAGCTGGGTTTCTGCTTTTCGTCTAGGCTGCCAAACAGGGTCTGAATCATGACTCTCCAACCACATCACACACCAAGTTTCATTATAGTGGCAGTGCGTCAGATCGAAGGTGAAGCGAGGAGGAGCAAGAAGGCTGCTAGAAGCGCCTGGCCTCGACGTGGGCGACCGAGTCCCGGGAAAGGTTCGACTCCACAGGAGCCGAGGTTGTCACAGGCATCGCAGCCGAGACCGCAAGGGTGGCTGCGCCCGGCGCTTCGCTGGCGGCCACAGCCGCCAAGGCAGAGGCTGCCGGCATGGTACGCTGCGGGATCCGAATCTCCCCACGTTCGAAGATCGCCGTCAAAGCGGCAACCGCCGTCGGATCCAGACGTTTACCCGAGAGCGAATGAATGATGCGTAGCGCATCTTTCGCGTCGTGCGCCTGCTGGTACGGACGGTTGGTGGTGAGCGCGTCGAAAGTGTCAGCCACCGCGATGATCCGTGGGAGGAGCGGGATATCGTCGCCCTTCAAGCCATGCGGATAGCCTCGGCCGTCGAGCGACTCATGGTGGAGTTCGATGCCCGGAATCATGTCCTTCAGTTGGGCCACAGGGCGCAGGATGTTCGCGCCCTTGGTGGTGTGCGTCTTCATGATTTCGAATTCTTCGGGCGTGAGTGCACCAGGTTTCTTCAGAATGCGGTCCTCAATGCCGATCTTGCCGACGTCGTGTAGCTGGGCGGAGATGCGGACGGTTTCGATGTAGTCCTCGTAGATGCCCATTTCTCTGGCAATCATCACGGAGTAACGAGTGACACGGTCGGAGTGGCCGCGGGTATACGGGTCCTTCTCGTCAACTGCGCCCGCCAACATCTGGATTGATCCCAGGAACAGTTCACGGTTTTCGGTGGCCGCCCGCTTGAGGTCGAGCACGAAATGCTCGAGTTCTTCCGACATCACATTGAAAGTGTGTGCGAGCTCTCCGATCTCGGTGCTGCTCTTGAGCTGCACCCGCTGGGAGAAGTCGCCGCGCGCGATAGCACGGCTGGTTTGAGTCAGAACTTCTAACGGATTAGTAATGCGGCGGGCGGCGAAGACGCTGATCGCAATGCTCAGGGCGATGGCCATAATGGCGAGGATTCGTCCCGTGCGCTGCATCTCGTACACACCGCGATAGGCCTCGGCGCGTGGCTTCTGCACCACCACGGCCCAGTCCAGGTTACTCACCGGACTGTAGGTTCCCAGCATCTTGACGGTCTTCCCTTGTGTAACATTGAACTCCCGCGTAGCCGCCACCATCTGGGCCTTCCCGCCTTGCTCTAGGAAGTTCCTGACGATCTCCATGTTGGTCATGTCTTGACCGGTGGCGTACTCCGACGACGCCCCGGCGACCAGCCGTCCCTGGTTGTCGACAACGTAGGGGATGAGCCCTCCCCGGCTAACCTCTTGCAGTCGTCGAATCAGAAATTGCAGGTCTACCACTGCACCAATCAAGCTCACGAACCGGCCACTGACCATTACGGGCATGCTGACCAGGACTACCGTTCGGGCGGACTTGCCGGTGCCCACGACCAGCGCCTGGCCGTTGTACCGTCTGCCCTCGCGAGCGGCGGCGTAGGCCCGCTCCAGTTCGCGCTGCAGGAATGCGTCCGGCGCGATGCGTCCCGCGGAGATTCCCTTGGCCTCGGTGTTGAGCAAAGTGGCGTAGGCCAGATCGTCAGATGAAGAGACGAAATTCTCGAGCAGGGCGCGCAGTTCAGGCGCCTGCACGTGTTCGGAGGTGAAGTCCCCGCCGCTGGCGACTTGCAAAGCAGAGGACAAATTGGCCAGCATCATGCCCAAGGATGCCTCATGCTGCGAAATGTCGTCTGCCAGCGACCGGGTGACGGTGTTCTGCAGGATGCGCTCGTTAGTGATCAGTCGGTCCCGGTTGATGGATTCCACCTGCGCCGAGTAGAAGTACATCGGCACAACGCTCACCAGTATGAGCACACTAAGGATGACGTAGAGAATGGGAAGACGCGATGGTCGAGGCAGTTTCAACAACAAAGTGGCCCTATGGTGCCGTGTCTGCGCATGGGCAAGCTCTAGGGGGAATGCTAAAAGTGTACTTGGAACACGCGGTCGGAACGCGGTTACGAAAGTACCGAAGAAGTCACGCCTTTGGCACAGTGTTAACAGCAAAGGGCATCCACATGGGACGGCGGGGGGTTTGGGAAGGGCTTTCTGGGTTCGGACTTGATTCACCCCGTCTCGCTCTTGGCGCTGCGGGTCATCAGTTCGTGGATGGCTTCTTGCGGCGACTTGCCTCGGTTCAAGATGGCGTCCATCTGCGCTGTGATGGGCATTTCGACCTTGCGAAGGGTAGCCAGTTCCATGGCGGTATGCGTGGTGAAGACGCCCTCCGCGACCATTCCGTGCATGGTGGCGATAACTTCTGGAAGCTTGCGCCCCCGGCCCAACTCGACGCCCACGCTGCGATTGCGGGACAGGCCGCCGGTGCAGGTAAGAACAAGATCCCCCAAACCGGCCAGCCCAGCCATGGTCTCCGCGTGACCACCACAGGCAACTACCAGGCGCGTGATCTCTGCCAGGCCGCGAGTGATTAGAGCGGCGATGGAATTATGGCCAAGTCCCAGGCCATCACAAACACCGGCCGCGATGGCAATGATATTTTTCAAGGCACCACCCAGCTCTACGCCGACGACATCCTTGTTCGTGTAAATGCGGAATTGCGCATCGCTAAACTCGCGTTGGACGGTCTCCGCCAGTGCGGAATGTTGGGAAGCAATGGTGATCGCGGTCGGATCACCGCGCGCGACTTCCTTGGCAAACGAAGGACCGCTGAGCGCGCCAACCTGTGGAGTGAAACCTGCGCCAGCCGATACGACCTGCGTGATCACCTCCGACATGCGCATCATGGTGCCGCCTTCGAGTCCCTTAGTTGCAGTGACCACCATCATCGTGGGTGTCAGGTGCACATGCAGTTCCTCAAATACCGCACGGCAATGGTGGGAGGGCATCACGCTAACCACGATCTCGGCTCCGTGCAACGCTTCCTTGTAGTCGTTGGTTGGAACTACGCATTCAGGAATTGTTTGTCCGGGCAGATAGAGCTCATTGGTTCTTTGGGCAACGATGGAGTCCCGGACTTCCTTCTCATGCGCCCATAAGCGGACGCGATGCGTGGCCTTCCGCCCCAAGGCAATCGACAGTGCCGTGCCCCATGCCCCGGCGCCAATGATGGCAATCTCGCTCATTTACGCCCCCAGCGTGGTTCGGTTCCAGCCAGAAGACGGCGAATGTTCTGATGGTGCTTGGCCACAATCAGCAGGGAAGCGGCGGCGGTGAGCAGCAGCATTCCAGGCGTGGCGGAGGGCAGCCCGAGGGTCCATACCAACAATGGCAATAGCGCTACCGCAAGGATGGATGCCAGCGAGACATAGCGGAAAATGAGGAAGATTGCGACGAATATGCCGATAATCACCAGGATGGTCTTGGGAAACAGGAGGGCAAACGACCCGAGTCCGGTGGCGACGCCTTTACCGCCCCGAAATTTTAACCAGATGGGAAACATGTGGCCGATGACAGCCACCAGTGCCGCGATCCCTAGAAGCAACGGCTGGCCGGGGAACAACGTGCGTGTGAGCAATACCGCAGCCATGCCCTTGACCGCATCAAGAATGAGCGTGAGCACGCCCAAGGCTGGGGACGTCCGCGACACATTGGTGGCTCCGATGTTGCCGCTGCCGCTCTGCCGCACGTCCTGCCCGCGAAAGACGCGCACCAGCAAGTAGCCGGACGGAATCGACCCCAGCAGGTAGCTGTAAGCGGCGGTGAGGAGAATTGGGAGCATCGGTGGCTCTTGGCTACGTCAGCGCGAAGCGCGCGATCTTTGTGTACACCGCACCTCCCCGCCTGAGCTTGCTTTCATACAGAAAAAACTCCGGGGCCGTCATCGTACCAAATTCAGGCGCCGGCATCGCTGCCAATTTCTCCTGCAGGATCTGAAAATTCCGCTTGGGCGCGTCTCCCTTGCGCCATGCCGGTGCGCCGGAGCGACCGCCGCCACGCGCCAGCGTGAGATGCGGGCTGAAGGCATGATCCTCTTTCGGGATTCCGAGCGCGAACGTGGTTTCGTCAACCGCTGCCGCGAGGCCCGCAAGCTGCGGCCCGGATTCGATGCCCACCCAGAAGACGCGAGCTGCCTTGGGAGTAGGGAAGAAACCATATCCACGGAAGTTGAGTTGTATCGGGTCGGCCTTCGCTGCAGCCAGCGCGCTCTTGATTCTCTCCACGGCATCGGCGGGCTTTTCTCCGATGAATTTCAAGGTAACATGCAGCGACTCGGGACGCACCCAGCGCGCGTCCGGAGCGAAGCCGCGCACTCCTTCCATAAAGCGCTGAATGCGCTCGCGAATGGCGTCCTCAATGTCGAGAGCAACAAAAACCCGCATTTAGCACTTAGCAATTGGCATTTAGCCCACGCCAGTGTGGATACGATCACCGCACTGGACGGCCAATTGCCAAATGCTAACTGCTAAGTGCTGGCCTACAACAGTCTCCTCCTCACCATATCCAACGCCTGCTGGCTGGCAAACCAGCGGATACGCTTGCGGTCTCCGGCGAACCTACGCTCGACGACTTCAGTCCCCGTCTCGCTGGCCAGAGCGTGGAACACCAAACCGACCGGCTTCTCCGCCGTTCCGCCAGTCGGACCGGCCACGCCGGTGACCCCAAGACCGAAGGTAGTAGCACAACGTTTGCGAATGCCTTCTGCGAGTGCGGCTGCCGTCTCGCCACTGACCGCTCCATGTTTCTTGATCAACTCCGCGGACACGCCCGCCAGTGCAGTCTTGAGCTGGTCGGAGTAAACGATTGCGCCGCCGACAAAGTATCGCGAACTCCCGCTAACCGAGGTGATTCGCTGGCCGATCAAGCCTCCGGTGCACGACTCCGCCACCGCCAGTGTAGCGTTGCGCATTTGCAGATAGTAGCCGACGATCTGCTCCATGGAGTCGCCATTGTCGGAGAAGACCAAATCACCCAGCTCTTCTTCAATCTTCTCGACGAGTTCATCGACTCTCTTCTGGGCGGTATCGAGAGAACCGGCACGGCTTCTGAGATGAAGTTGGATCTCTCCAGCCCCCGCGAGGATCGTCGTCTGCACATCGGTAAAGCGCTTGTAGATTGGGGCGACACGGGCATCGCAGTGCGATTCCCCGATTCCTGTGATCTTCAATTCGCGGGTCGCGATGAATTGTAGCGGTATCTTGGCCCGCAGACGCTCGACGCAGTGCTCTTCAAACAGCGCTTTCAACTCGTGCGGCGGACCAGGAAGCAGGATCACAATCTTCTCCCGCCCTTCATATTTGCCGCTGATCCACTGGCCGGGAGCAGAACCATTCGCATTGGGTAGAACCACCCCTCCAGTGATGACGTCGGCCTGTTTCAAATTGTTCGCCGCCATCTTCCAGCCACGCGCGGCGAATCGCTGCTCGAGCCAGGCTACGACTTCGGGGTCGCGGCGGAGTTCGAGGCCCAAAGCCTCGGCCACAGCTTCTCGGGTGAGGTCGTCCTCGGTTGGCCCAAGGCCTCCCATGAAGATCGCAATGTCCGCGCGCGAAAGAGCCAGTGACGCGGCTTGGGTAAGATGTGCCAGGCTGTCGCCCACGATGGTCTTGAAAATAACTTCAACCCCAAGCAGGTTAAGTTTTTCCGTCAGGTAAAGTGAATTGGTGTCCTGGCGAAACGGGGTCAGCATCTCCGAGCCGATGGCGATGATCTCGGCGTTCATCCAGATAAAAGTCTAAATGAAAACGGCGGAGGACACAGAAGTCCAAACCACTCTAGACCGCGCTGCGGACTAAATGCAGATGTTCACCTGGCAGACTCAACCAGGGGCAGGCCGGGAATGTTCCAGGCAAGGTGGTAAACCGCGTTGGAGGTTGCCAGGATGACCGAGCGTCCCGGAGCGAAGGCAAGACCAACCAGCCCGGCACCCGCCACCTCTAACGTGGCCAGACCGCCTACCGTAATCTTGACGATGCCGCGCTTGCCGGAAAAAGAGGCGGCCACGTACAGATTTCCGTCCGCATCAAAAGCCATCCCTTGCGGTCGTCCCAGCCCACGAAAATAGACGGAAACGTTACCCTGTGGATCGATCTTGTAGACATAATCGAAGCTGGATGTCGTCGGTCCGGTGACGAACAGATCGCCATGCGGGCCGAACGCCAGGTGATAGGCGGAAACGCTGGGTTCGAGGGTGGCAAACACGAAGATCTGGCGGTCAGGAGCGATCTTGAAAATCGTCCCGCTGCGATCGCCCACGTAGAGGTTCCCGGCACGGTCGAACGCGATGCCGGTCGCGACGCCCATGCCCTCGGCATAGGTCGACATGGTTCCGTTCGGTGCCACCCGGTACACAGCTCCCTCATGACGCGAGGAAACGTACATCTGGCCCTCCCGGTCAAACGCAATTGAGGTAGCGTTCATCAACTCCGAGAGAAACGGCTTGACGTTGTAGTTGGTATCAATCTTAAAGATGGACACCGGCACCTTTTGTCCCCGGCTCCCGGAGAAGCAAGCGTAGATATTACCCTCCGCGTCGAGAGCCGGATTGGCGACCGGATGCAAATTATCGGCAATGGGGACAGCAACCTTGATCTGGTGGGGGTTGCTGGAATGGCCGTTGGTCGAGACTACAACCGGTCCTGATGACGCACCCGGAGGTACGCGGGCCACCAAGAAATCGTCCGAGCTGATCACCACCGAGCCTTCAATATCGCCAAACTGCACACGGGGCCGCCGCAATTCCGGGGGACGCAGATCCGTGCCCGTAATGCGCACTTCCCCTCCGGGCAGAGCAGCCCCTGGGTGCACCGCGAGAATGTGCGGCTTCCCGTTAACGTTCTTCTTGCCCAGGAGTCGATCAGAAATTCCCATGAGTACCAAAATCCCCGCGTCTCGCAAAAACCGTTATCGGGGCAAAAAGCCGAAATGCAGAGCCACTTGCATGACGACCAAAGCGTAGATCCCGGCCGCTACGTCATCCAACACGATGCCATAGCCCTCCGACAGTCGTTCCAGTTGACGAACGGGGGGAGGCTTTACGATGTCAAACCCTCGAAAAAGTATAAAGCCGAGCAGCAGAGATTTCCACGAGACGGGGACGGCGATAAGCGCGGTGAGTTGGCCAGCGACTTCATCGATCACCACGAACTGGGGGTCCTTCAGCCCGGACGCTCGCGAAACCTGTGTGGCCGCAGGGATTCCGACCAGTGTAACCAGAGCCGCGAGGGCGATGGCGGCGCCCGACTGCCAGTTGGGAGTGATCCAGCGTGTAAGAAGCCACCACAGCAGGACAGTGGCTAATGAACCCCAGGTTCCCGGCCCGGGACGCAGTCGCCCTGATCCGAAGAAAGTTGCCACCAACGTGGCCCAAAGCGGCGCGGGGGGGCGGGAGGATATGGTCTTGCCCCACAGTTCAACGTTCTTCATCAGGCTCCGCACTGGTCCCTTCCTCGATCGCGTCACTGGAATCATTGACCGGCGACGAGATCACATAAGCTCCGCTGGCCCACTTGCCCAGATCGATCAGCCGGCAGCGCTCGCTGCAAAAGGGAAATTCCGGATCATTGCGTGTTACCGGGTTCTTACAGGTCGGGCAACGCAGGTTCAGGGTGCGTTTGCGGGCCATAGATATCTACACGATTTTCGCGACCAGGTCGTAATCGTGTGCTTCCGTGATCTGACAACGGTAAAATTCGCCTGCCTGCGGACGCAATCCCTCGGGGACATCGCTGACGAAAACCTTGCCATCGATTTCTGGAGCATGCATCGGCGTGCGCCCTTCGAGTAGAAGCTCACTTTCCTCGGATGGCCCTTCCAGGAGCAAGTCGAATTCCTTCCCCACGAGGGCTTTCTTGTTCTTTTTGCTTATGCGACGCTGGATTTGCATCAGATGCTTGCGCCGCCGCTCGATTTCGCGGAGAGAAATCTTCTTTTCCAAGGAAAATGCGCTGGCCCCGTCCTGATCTGAATATCCAAATGCGCCCATCCAGTCGAATTGGGCGTGACGGACGAACTCGCACAATTCCTCGAACTCCTTTTCTGTCTCTCCGGGAAAGCCCACGATAAACGAGGTTCGCAGAGTCACGCCAGGAATCGTACGGCGCATTTTTTCGATTGACCGCAGGAACACATCGGCGCCTCCGCCACGCTTCATCCGCTTCAAGACGTTCGGCGAGGCGTGCTGCAAAGGCACATCGACGTAAGAGCAGATCTTGTCGTGAGCGGCGATGGTTTCGAGGAGGCGGCCAGTGATCTTGTTCGGATACGCGTAGAGAAACCGGATCCACCGCAGGTCTTCGATGGCAGCCAGCTTTTCTAGAAGCAATGCCAGCCCGTCTTTCAGGTCGAAATCTTCGCCATAGCAAGTCGTGTCCTGGCCGATCAGGGTAATCTCACGGACACCAGATCGGGCTAGGCGCTCAGCCTCGGCGATCACCGACTCAAAACGGCGGGAGCGAAACTGGCCGCGCAACTGCGGAATGATGCAGAAACTGCAGGGATGGTCGCAACCCTCAGCGATCTTGATGTACGCAGTGTAGCGCGGGGTGGCCAGCACGCGCGGCGTGGCTTCGTCGTAAAGATAGTTCGGGAGGTCGGCGATTGCTCCGTCCCACGATTCCCGGGAAAAGCGGCCCTGGGCGGCACGGGCGTTGCCTTCAGGACGTGAGGTCAGAATTCTGAACGGAGAATGCGGTGCCGGGGGCGCTCCGACTCCGGCTGCGGCGAGAATGTTTTCGAGCTCACCGGTGCCGACGACGGCGTCGACTTCCGGGATATCCTTGCGAATCTCGTCGCGGAAACGCTCGACCAGGCAGCCGGCAACCACCAGCTTGCGGGCCCGTCCCCCGGTCTTATGCCTCGCCATTTCCAGAATTGCGTCGACCGACTCCTGCTGGGCGCTCTCAATGAACGAGCAGGTGTTCACTACGATGACATCGGCATCTTCGGCGCGCGCCGTCAACTCCGCGCCAGCCTGGGCCAGCATGCCCATCATGACTTCGCTATCCACGAGGTTCTTGGGACACCCCAGGCTGACAAAGCCGACCTTGGGCGGCTGGGAAGCAGTTCTTGGCACACTTTCGAGCGTGATAGTGGAGTCCGGGCGAGGCATGGAATAGGACTATTCTAGCAGCTGGCTCCATATGTGTATGAGTATCTGCAGTGGTATACTCCAGCCGTCTTAGTACGGGGTAGACGTGAGAAAGATCTTCCATTGCGCCGCGCTAATCATCATTGGCTGTGCCCTGGCGACCGGGCAGCAGTACAAGGTGCTATATAGCTTTTTGGGATCAAGCGCCGGGGATGGAGATCAACCGCTGGCAAGGCTTGTTCGAGACGGCGCGGGCAACCTCTACGGGACGACGAGGCTCGGCGGTTCAAAGGATACCGGCATTTGCACTTTCTACGGGTGCGGCACCGTGTTCGAGGTGTCGCCCAACGATGACGGTACTTGGGCCGAAAGAGTTATATATACCTTTTGTCCTGACTACGGAGGATCCAAGTGTCCTGACGGTGCACAACCCATGGCCGGGTTGGTGCTTGACGCCGAGGGAAATCTTTACGGTACAACAAGCAAGGGCGGGTCGGAACCCTGTCCAACCGACTCCGCGGGCTGCGGGCTCGTGTTTGAGCTATCTCCCCCGTCGTCGCCCGGAGGCGAGTGGACACAGACAGTTCTTTACAATTTCTGCACTAGCTATCCTGTCTGCCCTGACGGAGCTGATCCTCGGGGCGATCTGATTTTTGATCCTGCAGGAAACTTGTACGGTACGACGATCCGTGCTGGAGCGAACGAGTTGGGCACCGTGTTCGAGTTAACTCCTGGCCCCACCGGATGGACTGAGACAGTTCTTTACAGTTTTTGCTCGGTCAGGCCGGGTAGCGGTTGCTTGGACGGCGCTGAGCCGGTTGCGGGTCCCTCGTTCGATTCATCCGGTAACCTCTACGGAACGACGATGTGGGGAGGGGAAAAGAACGGTTATGGTGGAGGGGTTGTTTACAAGCTTTCGCCGGGCCAGGAAGGATGGTCAGAAACTGTTTTGCTCGCCTTTCCTAACTGGGGTATGCCTCTGGGAGTAGTTAGTTTTGATCAGAAGGGGAATTTGTACAGCACTGTTGAGCATGGAAACATCAACGGCGAAGGCGGCGCATTCAGGATAAGACTCGACGATGGCAAGACAGAATACGTCGCATTCGATGATTCTGATGGAGTCGCCCCGGCGGCTGGGCTGCTTATTGATCCTAGGAATGACCGGTTGTATGGGACTGCATCATCTGGGGCAGGCTCGGGGTATGGCTCTGTACTCATGATCGCGGGTAGGCGCGTTACTGTGTTGCATAGTTTTCTAGGCGGTGCGGACGGGGCCTATCCTGTCACGGGACTGGTGGCTGGTCGATCAAGGCACCTTTATGGAACGACCGCCGGGGGCGGTAACAATAATGGTTGTGTTGGAAACAGCTGTGGAGTAGTGTTCGAGATCGCGCCGTGAAGGATTTCAAGGTGCCGAAGAGGAGAGATTGCGGATAGCTTGGGACTCCTACTGCGAGGTCGCTGAGACCACTTCCTCATAGTCCTCCGGCAGCCTCGCAGCGTCCTCGCTCGATTGCCCGAAGCGGGCGCGCTCGTAGTGTTCCGTCAACCGGGAGACTGATGCCCGAACGCTCTCGTCCTGCACCGACTTCACAAACTCGGCGGGTGTTTGCGCCGGTGATTTTGGGAATCCGCGCCTGGCCAGCATCCGCAGTGCTCTCTCGTACCAGATTGTCGCAGCTGCAGTCGGAGATCTTTCGGGATGAGTGGCCACGCGATGCCTACGAAAAGCCCGCCACAGCCGCTGCGCGTTGGCTGCCATCACCAGCAGCATCGTGACCAGCACTCCCGCCACGGTCCAGCGCTCCGGGGCATCGGTGACTTTACGTTGCGTGCTGCGAGCCACTGCCAGGAGCAGGGCGTACTCGCGGCGTACCCAATCCCGCATGGCCCGCGCCCAGTCCATGCCGTTCCGCGTGGCCTCGCGGCCCAGAATTGCTTGATGGCTGGTGTCGTAGTTGACCACCCACTCCCGCCAGAACGAGGCCAGCGCGTCCATGTACAGCAGCACGCGGTTCCAGCCGGTTCGCACTTCCATTGGCGCCGCTGGAGTGGGATCGAAGCTGACCCAGCCGTAGCCTGGGAAATAGGCTTCTACCCAGGAGTGTGCATTGCTAGCACGCACCAGATACTGCGACGTCACGTCATTAAATTCTCCTGTGCGGAAGCCATTCACTACGCGCGAGGGAATGTGCAGGGTGCGCAACATAACGGCCATGGCGGATGCGAAATACTCGCAATGGCCTTGTTTTCTCTCGAACAGGAAGTACGCGAGGGGATCGCGGTGCCGGGTGCGGGGAAGCTGCAGCGTATACCCGAACTTTGTCCGCAGATGGGTCTCAAGGGCGATCGCCTTGTCGTAGTTGTTAGCTTGAGAAGATGTGATCTCTTCCGTCATCGCCGTGATGCGGGGATCGAGCTTCGGCAGCTGAAGATATTCCAGGAGAATTCCGGGCGGGTAACTGTCCGACGCAGCACGCAGTTGCAAAGCGCTGGGTCGGGAGATGTCGGAGGCGGCTTCATAGTTGCTGACTGGATGTCCGGGGTCAGGGTCGAGGACCGCCCCGGCTCCGTCCATCGTCACGAAGCGATAATTTCCATCGAGCGTGAGGGCGGTGGGCGCAAGAAAGAATACGTTGCTGCCGACCGGCTCCATCAAGACCCGATAGTGGATGATTTGGCCGGTTCGTGGTCCCCGGCTCGCCTGCGGTTGGGACAAAAGAAAACGGCCGTCTGCTGAGCGCGGTAGCACATGTTGTTCGTGAGGGTTGGACCAGGTCGCACCATCGAAAACGCTCAGGGTCACTCCACGCCACTTCAAATCAAAAGCCCCATGCGGGTCGTCGTTGATCCGGATATGCATTACCAGCGCGCTGGATTGCTGGATCTCACCAATCCGGCCGAGTTGCACGCGATCACTGAAGCCTGTGGCGATGGCACTGGTCGGTGTGTACGCGCTGAGATATCCGCTCGACACACGGGGCAAAACAAAAAAGATGCCTGCCGCTCCCAAAAAGATGAGGACGACCATGACGGGCGCCAGGGCCGCCAGCGAAAGTCCCATGTCTTGGGGCGCCGAAACGTTACTCGTCAGCGCGGATTGCACGGTTGCGTTGGCCGAAGCGCGTCTCATTTCCATGAGGATGACCGTGACCACCGCGACCAGCAGGAAGCCGAGGAATGCCAGCAGAAATGTAGTGTCTACAGTCAGCACTGCGGCAGCCAACACCATGAGGAAGGCGATCACCGCCAGAAAGTAGAAGTCGCGATCGCGCCGGGCGGAAAACAACCGCACCACCAGCACAAAGAGCACGAGGTGTACGGTGGAACTAAGAAACGCTCCCGAAATTACGAAGCAGTCTGCAAGATAAAAGGCAACGTAGGCGATGGTTAACGCTGTGGTCCAGCGGTCAGGAATGATGACGGTGCGGTGTGTGACCAAACAATACCCACGCGCGAGAAAAGCTGCGGTGACGAACGCTACCGTAGGCAGATCGAGGCCGCCGGTCGAGGCCAAAGTGCCGAAGCCCATCAGCACCAGCAAATAGAGCGCTACCTCGAAGTAACGCTCGACCGCCTCCGGCAAAAGAGTGGTCGCGGATCGCAAGCTGGTCGCCGATGACATGGGCTTTACGTATTGTTGGCGATTTTGTTGCGAAAAGGAAGGGTACTTCCAGTGTTCTCCGGAAATGAAGCAGTGGAATAGCTAGCAGCTAGGAGCTAGTCGCCCGTCATCCGATGTTAGAATCGAAATTGTCAGGCATCGGTCCCGCGCGACGTCTTCCCGCCAACCCCGCCAGGTCCGGAAGGAAGCAACGGTAACGGGCTCTTGCGTGTGCAGTGGGCCACCGGTGCCTGGCTTTGCTTTTCAGTGATCGTCGGGTAGTGTCTTAATTCAACGCCATGAAATACGTTGCTTTGGCTGTTGTGTTGGCGGTCATGCAGGCAGCCGTGCCGACCCCACCGAAGGCGCCCAACCCATCCGCTGGCCGTAGCCAGAACGTCAAGAACCACGGCAGTGTCCAGAACACACCACCCCAAAAGACGGCGACCGTCGTCGAGCCGATCAGCGCCCAGCCAAGTCAGCAGAACAGCGGTAGCCCAAGCGGACCAAATACACAACAGTCCGTAAGAGTCAGCGAACTTCCCCCCGTGTCGGTACACAGAGATTGGGCGGATTGGGTCGCATGGGGTCTTGCCTGCATGCTGGTCGTAATTGGTGCAGGCGGTGTACGTGCTGCTTATAAAACCCTCAAAACTGTCGAAAAGCAAACTCAGGCTCTTGTTAATGCCGAGCGTGCGCAGGTATACGTTAAGGCCATTAAGAACCACGATAGCGGAGGGCATGCCACCTTCACGATAAGGGCCAAGAACTATGGGGGAGTGCCTGCGCGTGTCGTTTCCTCGGTTTATGCGGAAACTGCCCTCCAGTTTCCTGACAGTGAGCTCCCTGTACCTCCGCGATACGACCCGTCGATGTTGCTCAATGAGAAATTCCTTGAACCAAGAGCCAAACATCTGATTGTGGAATTTAACCCTTTCTCTGAGCCAAACAGGATGAGGGAGCTTAGTCGGCCCAATTCCAAATTGGTGGTGTATGGAAGAATCGAATACTTCGACGGAATATCTAGCACAAAAAGAGAGACGCGCTTCGCGTTTGCCCACGTTAGGGAGAAGCCTAGCGAGATTGGGGGACAGGTGATCCGGTGCGGTTCTGGCGAATACAACCTTTACACCTGATATGACGCTTCGGGTAAGGCTGTGTAGCTTTGGAAGCTAATCCCTTTGGATAAACACAGCGCCAGAGGGAACAGGCAAATTAGGACACTTCCGATCCCCGCCCATCGTTGCGCATTCTCTACGCGTGCGTCACAATAGCCGTTTCATATTTCTAATGGGAGAGATACAGAGTGAATCAAGCTGCGCGCGTGAAGATCAGCGCCCTTGGGACCTACGTCCCGCCTCGCGTACTGACCAACGCTGACCTGGAAAAGCTGGTGGAAACCACTGACCAATGGATCCTGGAACGAACCGGAATCCGCGAGCGGCACATTGTAGACAAGGGAGTCGCGACGAGCGACTTGGGATTGGAGGCTGCAACACTGGCTCTGGCGGAGCGTGGCATCGGGCCGTCCGATCTGGACGCGATCATCGTAGCCACGGTCACGCCCGACATGTTGTTTCCGTGTTCCGCCTGCCTGGTACAGCACAAACTGGGGGCCAAAGCGATTTGGGGATTTGATATGAATGCCGCCTGCTCGTCGTTCGTGTACGCGCTGCAGGTGGGATCAGGATTGGTTGCCTCGGGAGTCCATAAGAAAGTTATGGTGATTGGTGCCGACATCATGTCATCGATCATCGACTACACCGACCGGGCGACCTGCATCATTTTCGGGGATGGCGCCGGCGCCGTGATTCTGGAGCCAGCCAACGACTCGCTGGGGATGATTGATTTTCTCCACGAGGTGGATGGTTCCGGCGGCAGTTCCCTTTACATGCCCGGCGGAGGGAGTCTGAATCCCTCCACCCACGAAACCGTCGATCAAAGGATGCATTACGTCCACCAGGATGGCCAGGCGGTGTTCAAGTTTGCCGTTCGCAAGATGGCGGAACTCTGCGAGAAACTGCTGCAGCGCAATGGGTTCACCGGTAAGGACATCGATGTCTTCATTCCTCACCAGGCCAACAAGCGCATTATTACCGCCACGGCGGACCGCTTGGGCATGCCGGCGGAGCGGGTCATCATCAACATTGACCGCTTCGGTAACACCACCTCCGCCACCATTCCGTTGGCCATGGAGACAGCACGGCAGGAGGGCAGGCTCAAGAAAGGCGATCTGGTCTTGTTGGCGGCTGTGGGGGCTGGGTTCACTGTGGGCGCCACGCTGCTGCGCTGGGCGTACTAAATCCTGGCTGGGGGAAAACGATGTTCCGATACTTGTACTTCACCGCTGCTCTGCTGATTCTGATGTCGCCGATTGGAGCAGCAGGCCAGGCGTCCCTTAGTTTCGCAATCTCTTTCGGCAAGGAACTGTCCGCCGCCCCGGTGGACGGCCACATCCTGCTCATCCTGTCCAAAGACGACAAGAGAGAACCGCGTTTCGGCGTCACTGAAGGCATCGAATCCCAGCAGGCCTTCGGGGTCGATGTTGACGGCCTCGCGCCTGGCACGGCGGTTCGTGTCGATTCCGCCACGCTAGGCTATCCTGTCGAGAGCCTGCGGGACGTGCCTCCCGGTGACTACTACGTTCAGGCCGTGCTCAACATCTACGAAACCTTCCGCCTCGGGAACGGCAAAGTCATAAAACTTCCGCCCGATCGTGGCGAAGGCCAGCACTGGCAGACCAAACCCGGCAACTTCCTGAGCAAAGTGCAGAAGCTTCATCTCGATCCCCGGAATTCAGGCCTGGTCCGCATCACCCTCGACCGCAAGGTACCCCCCCTTGAGGAAGAACTCGCCGACGTTGAAACACTGCTCGACTGGCGTCCTATCACGCAACCTGCTTCTGCGGAAGACAGCAAGTGGGAGAAACATGTCCGCATGCACAGCGAGCTGCTCAGCAAATTCTGGGGCCGTCCCACCGAGATTGCTGCAGTTGTACTCCTGCCCGATGGCTGGGACGAGCACCCCGATGCCCATTACCCCGTTCTCATTTCGGAAGACCACTATCATCGACACTTTTTTCCCAGCTTCCGCACCACCCCGCCCGATGCTAAGGTCAATGACCCTGGGTACAAATCGGTCCAGGCAGGAGGGGCGGGGCAGGAATGGGGCTACGAATTCAAAGAGAGAGAGCTGCAGGAATCGGGCTGGAATTTTTTTCAGGCTTGGACCAGTGGCCGCCTGCCCCGCGTGCTCATCGTGATGCCGCAGCACGCCAATCCCTACTTCGATGATTCCTACGCAGCGAACTCGGCTAACCTTGGCCCCTATGGCGACGCCATCATGCACGAATTGCTGCCCATGATTGAAAAGAAATTTCGCGGCCTGGGTCAAGGCTGGGCGCGGGCCGCGTTTGGTGGCTCTACCGGGGGATGGGAAACTCTGGGCGCCCAGGTGTTCTATCCCGACGAAATCAACGGCGCCTGGGCCGCTTGCCCCGACCCGATCAACTTCCAGGCGTATGGCACCGTCAACATCTATGAGGACAGCAACGCGTTCTTCCGCCAGGGTCCTTTTCTGAAAGTCCCGCTCCCGGAAAAACGCAAGACCAACGGCATTCTCGACTCCACCATGGAGCAGGAGAGCCGCTACGAACTGGTGCTCGGCACTCATTCCCGCTCCGGCGAACAATGGGACATCTGGCAAGCCGTCTTCAGCCCGGTGGGCGATGACGGCTACCCCAAGCCCATCTGGGACAAGCGTACTGGCCAGATTGACAAATCAGTCGCTGACTACTGGCGCGAGCACTACGACCTCACCTACATCCTGAAGCGCGACTGGGCCACGCTTGGCCCTAAACTGGTGGGCAAACTTCACTTTGCCGTCGGCGACATGGACACCTGGTACCTCAACAACGCCGTACACCTTACCGAAGCCGTGCTGACCGACCCCAAGCTGTATCCTCCGGCCAACGCCACTTTCGATTACGCTCCTCTGCAGCCCCACTGCTATGCTGGCGTCCGCCTCGATGCGCCCCAGATCGAACGTCTGAACCACCTTCCCGCGCTGATCTGGAGTATGGTGACGCACATCGAAAAGACCGCACCCGCCGGCGCCGACCTGAAGAGCTGGAAATATTGAGGCTGCTAAGCGAGGGCTGCGAGCGTGTTGGGCGCGGCGGCTCTGACCTCACGAACAGATCTCAGTGGCTCAGCCCCAAAAGCGTTCGTAGTCCCCAGACCGCGCCAACACCAAGCATCAGGACAAAACTGGCGCCGATCATGCGACCGGAGGTGTTGCTCTTGCTCCAACCCTGGAGCACGGCAACCAGTCATATCACGAAAAGCACAATGGCGCAGACGCCGAGGATCTTGATCCACATGGCTCTGAGTTCTCCTCTTGGTGAGGAGCTTGCCATGGCGCCCGAGCCAGCGAAAGTGCAGGCGTCACAGCGGAACGTGAATTGTTTGTCGGGAAAGCTCGACTGTCCTAGTCAAGCTTGGCGTTGCTCTTCTGCTGTTCGAAGGGTTTCTGCAGATACTTCCGGGCTTCTTCCAGCGCGCCCTGGGTATTGTCATTGGTTTGCAGCGCTTGGCGATACTCGTTGGTCGCGCGCTCCCGCTGTCCGGTAAGGTCAAAAATCTTGCCCAGTTGAAGGTGGCTCCAGACCTCGGTCCAGCGCGGCTCACCGTCACCGTTCAGCGAATCGCGGTAAGCGTTTGCAGAAGCCTGGAAGTTCTTCTGCTGGAAGAACACCTCTGCGATCCGGTAGTGTGCCAGCGAACTGTTCTTGTTGACCTCAAGCGCTTTGTTGTATTCCGAAAGCGCGCCGGCCAGATCACCCTGCTGCACCAGCGCCTGGCCGCGCTGGATGGAGGCACGCAACTTTACGTCGCTGGAATTCTTCAAGACCCGGTTATCGGGATCGATCGAGATGCGGCGCGGCTTGCCAAAGGTCTCTATGGTGAACGCCGAATCCGTTCCCACCACCTCAATTCGTTTCTTCTCCGTCTGGCCGTCGGTGTCGATCTTTAGCTCCACCGGCATGCGGAAAAGATCGAGGTCCTGCGCAATTTGCCCGACTACGCGGAATCCCGGGGCTTTTTCGCCCTTGGGTCCAGTGGCTTTGGTATTGCCCAGGCGATAGACGGTGTATTTGACCTTGAATTCGGGAGCGCCCGTGGAGTTGAGCCACTGGGTGAAGAACCAGGTGAGTTTGTCGCCATAGTCCTGTTCAGCCACGGTTTGAAAGTCCGTAGCAGCGGCTGACTTACCCGCATAGGTCGCGTAAAAGGTGCGCACCGTGTGATCGAATTTCTGGTCTCCCTCGATCCAGCGCAACATATGGAGAATCATCGCTCCCTTGTCGGTCACCAGAGACTGGAACTCAGGTGAGAACATATCCAGCTTGCCGACGGTAGCCAGGGGAACGGTATCGTACGCCAGCGCTCCCACTGACATGTCCTTTACCGCTTCTTCGAGCCCCGCAACCCCGGCAGCGCTCTCCACATACCGGGCTTCGGAGTAACGGGCAAAACCGCTGTCTAGCCACCAATCGTCGATAGAATCAGGGCTGACGGAAGCGCCCCACCACTGATGGGCGATGGTGTTTGCCAGCAAGCGATAATTGACCTTTTCCGTGACGGCGCGGCTGGCGATGGCGGCCAACTCGGGCGCCCAGGCCGAGGGCATGGTGTCGTCGGGAATCTCCGCTATCCGCAGGGTCGACGAGGGCGGTACACCGTAGAGCGTGATGAAATAAGTGAACTCCTTGATCGCGGTCTCGGCGTACATCGCTCCCAGGTTCTGGTGGATGGGCTTAAAGAACACGTGCAGATCCACTCCGGCTTCGTCGCTCTTAAATTCCTGGAAGGTCCCGGCGATGATGGAGCCGGGAAAGCTTGGCTTGTCCCACACAAAGCTGTAGGTCTTGGTCGGCAACTCAGGAACCGCTGCTTTCTTCGAGGTGGGGGCGGAGGGAAGGCCTACGCTCTGCTTGCCGCTGCCAATCACCACCATGTGGGCAGGCACCGTAATGTTCATGGTCGCAGTGAAGCGGTTGATACCATAGCCGGCGACCGGGAACCAACGCCCGGCATAAAGCAGATAGCTAGTGTCATCCCCGATCGACGCCAGTTTGAGCCCGGGTACGGGGCTGTCATCCGCCGAATCCAGCGTGCCATCGTACTCAAACGTCAGAGACGTGGACTCGTCCTTGTTGAGTTCCTTGGGCAGCTGCACCCGCACCGT
Organism: Terriglobia bacterium; assembly: GCA_020073105.1. Lineage (GTDB taxonomy): Bacteria > Acidobacteriota > Terriglobia > Terriglobales > Acidobacteriaceae > JAIQFW01. Next base: position 4,804 of record JAIQFW010000012.1, on the reverse strand, counting down.
GAAGTCCTGGACAATCCGCTCAGCCGATACCGGCTTGCCGCTTTCATCGGTCACTTTGGTGACCCGCAGGCCATTGTGCAGTTCGAAGCTGGCGGCATTGATCGTCTCCAGGGCCGTGAACTTCACTTTGGCCCGGGCGGTGATTTTATGGGTGTGTGGCGTGAGCTCGGCATCGATCTGGTAGTCGTCCACGCGCAGGCGCGTTCTCTCGGCGGCCGAAGCTGGTAAACAAAACAAAAGAAATGCGAGTGCGAGCGAACTTGCGAGGGCCCGACTTGGTCGCCGAAATGGACAGGGCATTAAGTGAAAATCTCCCAGACAAGAACGTATGATGAAGATTGTGACGCAAAAGATGCTGTTAGGACAAGGGTTAGACAATTTTGTGACATAAGGTCTTCAGTCCTTGGGTGACCCTGCCTTGGCAGAGCGTGGGCCCCTGGGAGCCTGCAGGAGGCGCTCGATCGCTTCCGCCGCCCGGTCTGCTGCGGCTTCGCCTGCGGATGCCGAACTGCGAAGCAAGCCTCTCAGGCCTGCGAGCCCTTCAAGCATTGCGTCCCGCGCCGGTCCGTCCGGAAGGATCTCCTTTGTTCTTCCGACCACGTTCTCCGCTGTGAAGTCCCGCTGCACCAGTTCCGGCACAACTTCTCTTCCTGCGATCAGGTTCACCATGGCGAAATGTGAAACCTTGACCCTCGAGCGGCCCAAAAGATAGGTGAGGGGCGTGACCCGATAGACCATCACGAACGGTGTTTCCATCAGCGCGGCTTCGATGGTCGCGGTTCCGCTGGCGATGATTCCGGCCCGGGAATGGGCCAGCGCAGGCAAGGCGTCCGGCACCAGATGAATCGCAACCCGATTGCCTATCAGTTGTTGCAAGAAGCCCGGCGGAAGCGTAGGCGCAACCGGGAGCAGGAACTCATACGCCGGTCCTAGCCGGTCGGAAGCCTCCAGGATGGTCGGGAGGTTCATGCGAACCTCCTTCACCCGGCTGCCCGGCATGAGCGTGATCCAGGGCTTGCCCGGGTCCAGTTTCTGTTCACCGGCGTAGCCCGCGCGAGTGATCGCAGGACGGGGCAGGTCGGCCAGGGGATGGCCCACGAAGGTGGCGTCCACACCGCGGTCCCGATAGAACTTCTCCTCGAACGGAAAAATCACCAGCGCCTTGTTGACGTACTTGCGCAGCAGCCGTACCCGTCCCTGCCGCCATGCCCAGAATTGCGGGCAAACGTAATAAACGACGGGGATGCCCCGCTTGTGCATCTGCCGCGCCACCCGCCAGTTGAAAGCGGGCGAGTCAATGACTACGGCGAGATCAGGTTTTCGTGCATCCGCTTCCCGGATCAACTCTTGAAATAGGCCATAGATCCTCGGCAGGTGACTGAGAATTTCGGTGATGCCGACGACCGCCAGGTCACGGGAGTCGACCACCGTGTCGCACCCAGCGGCGCGCATCCGGTCGCCACCTACACCGAAGAATTCGAGCTGACGGCTTTGCAGGCCAGCTTGAAAGGGTGTGAAGGCTGTCCCTACCCGGGCACCTCCCCGGCGGAGGGCGTGGATCAACTGCGCGCCGTACATCTCACCGGAAGCCTCCCCTGCGGAGATAAGGATTCGCACGGGAGACATTGTAAGGGGTTCGCCAGAAAGCGTGCAGTCAGCCTTGCCAGGAGTCAGGAGCATGCAGGGGTCGCCACCTGCACCATGATCGAGACGCTGCTTGCGCTTCCAGTTGGCACTCGCACGAAGATCCCTTCGATGGTGTCACACAAAAGTCTACTGCTTGACGTCCGCAGTCGACGCGATCCACCAGGACCTGATCCAACTGCTTCCCAGAAGCGCGTTTATGGATAGTTTTCGAGTAGCCGCCGATCCCGCGGGGTACGCCCGCTGCTAACGATACAGTTCAGGCGTTCGGATATCGCTGCCGGATGAGCATGTCCCTAGATCCTCCTGGTGGCCAATTCGTTAGGTGGGGCGAGCGAATTTGATGGAAGGGCGTGCTTCGCTAGGCTGGTCGAGGTTTCACCCTTCAGTAAGTCTGAGACCGGCTTAGCAGATTCTTTCTGAATCCAGTAGTCGCCGTGTCCGTACTTTTTTGTCTTACCCTTTTTCGTATAGGCCATGGGCTGTTTCCATTTCCAGTGCATTAAAGGCTCTCCGTTTAACCCAACAGCCTGGGACGCGAACGAGTCAATGCCGAAGGCTTGACCAGCGGGAAACGGAACCCTTAGGGTCCAGTCCCCGGGTGAAAAGAGAACCTGTGTTTGCGTCAAGAGCGAAGCGTAATGCAGGTTACCAGGCCAACGCACGGCCGAAACTGGCACTGCTGCCGCCATCATGCAGACACCCCTCAGCCGCACGGCGGGTGGCACGCCGTCATGCCAGAAACTGTCGAGCAGTTCCATCGCGACGCGGTTTCCTAAAGAGTGAGCTATGACGTACAGTTCCACAGGTGCCTTGAGATTGCTGAAGAATTCAGCAAGCACCTTTGCAGAGCTCTTCGCTGGCCTAATTTCTAAAGAGTAGCTAAGAAAACGCAAGCGCCACCAGTCTTTGTCACCGGGCCAGTAAAACCGAACCATGTCCCCAACGAACGACTGGGCACGTAGTTGCTCTTTTGGCTCGAACGCTTTGAAATTCTCAATGAATGTCGCATAAGATTTTCTTGCGTCTTCGAGGTTGTTGCAGTAGCCGTGAATTAGCAGGACTACGCGAGAGCGAAGAACAGGGGTGTCGGGCTGTACATTGGGTGTGACGCCTCCGCCCTTTTCTTCGGTGCGCACCGCCAATTCGCGGTCTTGTAGGCGAATCATTTCATCGCCCCCCTTGCTGAATTCTAACCAGAATGTCTCTGGCTACAGGAGCTAAGTACCCCGCGACTAGGCCCACGGACAAGACGTCTCTGACTGCCGCCCAACAATTGCCTCTCATCCACTCGATCCCAACACCGAGCGCAGCGAAGAGAATCCCCAACGCAACAGAGCACCCCTGCAGTAGGATCTTCCATCGTGAGCCAATCGTAATCTGCAGACCATCAACGGCGCGCTCTATATGGTGTGCCACATGATTACGGGCTTGTGCGTATTCCTCTATCTTCTTGCGCTCGTCACTCGGCATATCATCGCGGATCGCTAGAAGAGGAGGCAGTTTAACAACTTTCTCCAGATCATCCTTACTTGCGGTGACAGCGAAGACTCGGATTAGGTCGCCATATGTATCTGCCTTTTCCATCACGGCTTGCATTGCAGCATTGATCTGCCCGCATAACTCCTCGATGGGGAGACTATAGAGATAATATCTGCCACGTTCCTGGCCTGCACATCGCAGCAGATCCTCTTCTACCCTAGACGGGCATATCGCTGATCGCCGATCTTCAACTCCGGAGGCCATTTCTGATCGTTGTTTGATCCACTTGATAACCCAAGCTTTTTGGAAATAAGGGCGGATTGGAAGAAAATCCTTAGCCATCTGAATCACGACCATACTCAGCAATCCGATAATTACGACAGCCCCCAAGTACGATCCGAGCCATGGCGCACGACTGCTGAGTGTAGGTTGGTTGTCAGAGGCGACTGCAGAGAACAAGATGATTGTAGAGGGAATGGTGGGCAACATTGAATTCACCTCCCTACCCGGTATAACTATGCTCTGCGGTTGCCATTGTCAATGATCGTTGTCACATAGCAGGCGATGTAGCAATTGACGACAAGATCACACATAAGCGCTGAGTCGTGACCACTGCCCTGTTCACTGATTTGTCCCAGCCGACGTCTGCTCGTAATCCCTGCTTGCCGCACTGACCGCTCCGCCTCTCCGACGATCTTGACTCGTCCCGGAGTGGGTGCTATGGCAGCGCTGGCGTTCCTTTCTCCTGAGCCTTTGGCTGGATGACGCCGCCAGAGCTTACTCGGGCGAGAAGTCAACATCTGGGAAGTGCCGTTGATCGTGGCGTAGTCCGCCTTGACTCCGGATGGGTCACGAGCAACTCAGAGAACAGCCCGTGTATCCAGCAGGGCTGCCAGGAATTTTGGTGAGATGGTTTGCGGGTCTAGACCCCGGCGGTTGCCACACGCGAGCCATTGCTCTTGGCCAGCAGGGCCGAGATCGCGGCCGCCTCGGCGGGCTTCGAATAGAAATATCCTTGAGCGGCTTCACAATTAAGTTGTTGAAGCGTCTGAATCTGTTCCGCCGTTTCCGTTCCCTCGGCAACCACCTTCAAGCCGAGATTGTGGGCCAGCATGATGATGACCTTCACGATCTCCAGACTCTCCGGGTCGCTGTCCATATTGGAGATGAAGACCCGGTCGATCTTCAGCGTGTCCACCGGGATCCGGCGCAGGCGACTCAGAGAGGAATAGCCGGTGCCGAAGTCATCGATGCCTAAACGCACTCCCAGTCCCTTGAGTTGGGCGAGCTTGCGGCCATCCTTCTCCGCATCCCCCATGGCGATGGTTTCGATGATTTCTAGCTGCAGATTGCCGGGGTTAAATCCAATCTGCCCCAGGATCTTGCCGATCTCTCCCGCCAAGTCGGGTTGGGCGAACTCCTTCGGGGTGACGTTCACGCTCAGGGTCAGCGGCGGGTTGGCAGGGAACTGAGCCTGCCAGGCGAGCACCTGCTCGCAGGTGTAGACCGTAGGCGCAGTTGGAAGAGCCAGCACATCGACATGCTTGAAGGCCTCGCCAGCCACGCGCCGCAGTTCCGGCCGTACCTCGATTACCTGCAGCGCCGGCCGGATGGTATCCGGATAGTGCGTAGTCAGCCCGCCGATCAGGCCGTCGGCTTCGCCCAGCCGCACCATCAT
>JAIQFW010000011.1 GCA_020073105.1 Terriglobia bacterium | reverse complement strand
AGAACGGACGCTGGCAGCAGACGCAGTCGCTGGCCATTACGCACCGGCAGCCGTGGCCGCGCGATTTGCGGGGACGATTGCTCCTGCGGAAGGACCACCTCTTTGACGCTTATCTACCGGGAGTGCTTTGCCAAAGCACGACGGTTGCGCCGCTTAGCCTGATCTGCCGCGATAGCGACGATCCCTGGCCTTTAGCGGCCGACGAGTTCGCCCTACGCGCGTTCTTCGCGGCCACCAGAAATTTCTTTACCGGTGTTCTTTCTCCGGGGATCCAGAAACAAACGGCGACTTCTGCGTTTTATTCGGCTGCTCCGCTGCCGAGAGACACGTACACGCTGTGGCTCGTCAGCGCCGTCGATGGCCAGATTCACCTGCTGGACGGCGTGACGGACCAGACCGCGACAAACCTGGCTTGGGGCAGCGATATCGCTGGGGTGCGAAGCAGCTGCGGACTGGGCTGGCAGATTCTGGCAACCTCCCGAAGCGACGTGGCCAACGATGCGATAACAGCTTTTGAGATGGCGGACCGCGAGCCCGTTGCGGTTAGCCAGCCTGCGGAATTCAGCGGCGGCATTACCGCGCTCTGGGCATCGTCCGACGGGAGCAGTGCGCTGGCGGTTTCGCACGATCTGGAGTTGGGAAAATATGAAGCGTACCGGCTTTCCATTGCTTGTGGCCAGTAGTCTGCTTTTGGCTACACTGGCCAGTTCCGCCACCCGGCCGCACTATGGCGGGACCCTGCACGCCGCGGTTCAGGCCGCCCCCAGCTCGCTCGATCCCAATCAGCCGGACCACTTCGGGTCGCGCAACATATTCGGGTTGATCTTCGACACTCTGGTCGTATTGGACGACCAGGGCAGGCCGGAACCGGCACTGGCGGCCTCTTGGCAGGCCGAGCCGGGCGATCAGCGCTGGCAATTCTCCTTGCGGCATGGAGTCAGCTTTCAGGATGGTACGCCCTTGACTGCAGACTCGGTCGCCACTTCGCTGCGGGCGGTGAATCCTTCGTGGAAGGTGCTGGCAGCCGGAGATACAGTGGTGATCGAGCGTGATGCTCCAGCACCCGATCTTCCCGCTGAACTGGCTTTGCCCCGCAATGGCATTGTGAAACGCGAGAGTGGAAAAACCGCCGGCACGGGCCCGTTTGTGATGTCCCAATGGGAGCCGGCAAAGCGGCTGACGTTGGTTGCCCGCGATGACTACTGGGGCGGGCGGCCGTTCCTGGGTTCCATCGACATCGTCATGGGCCAGAGCCTTCGCGACCAGATGATTGCCTTCGACCTGGGCCGAGCACAGCTGATCGAAGTCGCTCCCGAACAGGCGCGGCGGGCGGCCACGGAAGGCCGCCGGATCGAGGGCTCGGCCCCGGCGGAATTGATCGCGCTAGTGTTTGCGCGCCCACCCCAGTCCGCCGAAGAGGCGAAGTTGCGCGAAGCGCTCTCGCTCAGCATCGATCGTGGGTTGCTGAACACGGTCGTCCTGCAAAACGGTGGCGAACCTGCGGGCGGACTGCTGCCCAACTGGATGACGGGATATGGTTTTCTTTTTCCTGTCGAAGTGAACATGACCCGTGCCCAACAGGAGCGTGCCGAGGTCCCAAAAGCGGTCCTGTGGGGTCTCGACTACGATCGCAACGATGCGCTGGAGCGCGTGTTGGCCGAGCGCATCATGCTGAGCGCACGGGATGCCGGCCTGCGGGTGCAGCTGGCGAGTGGTGCATCCGCCGACGCAAAGCTGGTGCGTGTACCGCTGGCCGCTTCGGACGCGCACATCGCTCTTGGTGAGATCGCGAAGTCGCTGGGTCTTCCGCAGCCGGTGTTCCATAGCAGCGCGGTGGACGACTTGTACGTTGCGGAGAGCACGCTGCTACACTCCCAGCGCGTGATTCCGCTTCTGCACCTGCGGACGGCATGGGCGGTGTCTAACACAGTGAAGAACTGGAGTGAGGGTCACGACGGGAGCTGGCGGCTGGTCAACACATGGCTCACCACGGAGCGGCCATGAGGTTTAGAGGAAAGCTACTGGCGGTGTTTGCTCTGACCGTCTTCGTGTCGGTGGCGGCGGTGGCCTGGATCATCTCGTCTCTGGCGCGGCGCAGCTTCGAGAAAATCAACGCGGAGCGCACGGCGGCCCTGGTCGCGCAATTCCGCCGCGACTTCGCCCGCCAAGGCGAGGAGATTGAGCGCCGGGTGGACGCCATCTCCTCCGGAGATACCGCCCTGCGCATGGGCTTGACGCTCAGCCACGGGGCGCCCGACTACGGCACATATCTGAATGAAGCAAAAACTCTCGCCGACAACCAGCAGCTGGATTTTCTGGAGTTTGTCGACAGCCAGGGCACGATCATTTCTTCAGCACAGTGGCCCGCAAAGTTTGGTTACAAGGACGCCTCTTTCCCGGGAGAGTCGGCCCCCAAGAAAGCTTTCCTGAAGCGTGAAGAACTGCCGGATGGCGCAGCGCTGGGAGTCTTCGCAACCGGAGAGGTACGCCTGGGAGACAAGCCGCTGTTTGTCATCGGAGGCCGGCGGCTGGACAAGAACTTTTTGGCCAGCCTCGAGCTTCCAGCCGGCATGAGGGCCATGTTCTACCAGAACCTTGAGGGCGGATTCTCGCCAAGATTATTGATTGATAGTTCCGGCAGGACCCAGGCAGCCGACCCAATCACTCCGTTGATAGAGGAGATCCGGCGGCAGCCGCGCGAGACCACCCGGCTGGTCCATTGGTCTTCGAATGCCGCGGACGATGAAACCATTGACGGTATTCCGCTCACCGGGCTTGACCAGCAACTGTTGGGGATCCTTCTGGTGGCCGACTCCCGCCAGCCTTACGTCGAACTGCGCCAGCACATCCGCTCCGCGGCCCTGCTCTCGGGGAGCGCCGGCGTGCTGCTGGCGATCTTGCTCAGCGGATGGGCAGCGTCGCGCGTAACTCGTCCCGTCGAGCAACTGGCTCAAGCTGCGCGGCAGGTCGCGGCCGGGGATTGGAGTGCCCAGGTGGCGGTGACGTCATCCGATGAACTGGGCGAGTTGGCTGAATCGTTTAACCGGATGACCCGGGAACTGATCGAGCAGCGGGAGCGATTGGTACAAGCCGAAAGGGTCGCCGCATGGCGGGAACTCGCCCGGCGCCTGGCGCATGAACTCAAGAATCCCCTCTTCCCCCTGCAATTGACAGTGGAGAACCTGCTGCGGGCGCGGCAACAGAGTCCGGAGCAGTTCGAAGAGATCTTCCAGGAAAGCTCGGCAACGCTGCTGGCCGAAATTGCAAACCTGAAGACCATCATCTCGCGCTTCAGTGAATTCTCCAGGATGCCCCAGCCACACTTCCAGCCGGTCCAGGTAAACGAGCTGGTGCAGAACGTGGCACGCCTGTTTCAGGCCCAGCTGCACGCCGGGGACCGTGCGCGAATCGAATGTAAACTGGAACTGGCGGAAGCGATGGAGCCGGTTGCGGCTGATACGGAACTGTTGCATCGCGCGCTGTCGAACCTGGTGCTGAATGCGATGGATGCCATGCCACAAGGCGGGGTTCTTAGCTTGCGAACCCGGCAGGAGGAAGGCCGCGCATGCATCGAAGTCTCGGATACTGGGGTCGGCCTTACGCCGGAGGAATGCGAGCGCGTGTTCACCCCTTATTACACCAGCAAGACACATGGCACGGGACTGGGACTGGCGATTGTCCAGTCGGTGATCAGTGACCATGGAGGCAGAATCAGCGTAAGAAGCGAGGCGGGGCGCGGAACAACTTTCATGGTCGAACTGCCGTGCAATGCGGACAAGCTACCTGCAGCCGGCGAAGGCGGCAGTTCGTCGGGTTCAACGACCTAAGGAGCAAAGTGGCGCAGAAGGTTCAGCTTTTGATCGTGGACGACGAGCCCAATACTCTGGCCTCGCTCTCGCGGGCATTCCGCCTGGCCGGCCATGAGGCAGCGGTTTGCGATAACGCGGCCAAAGCGCTCGAACTCGCCAAAACGCAGGACTTCGATTTGATCTTTTCCGACGTGGTCATGCCCGGCAAGGACGGACTGTCCTTTCTCGAGGACCTCCGCGCGCAAGGAGTGATGACTCCCGTGGTCATGATGTCGGGCCAGGCACATATCGAGATGGCGGTGAAGGCGACCAAGCTCGGGGCCATGGATTTTCTGGAGAAACCGATCTCCACTGACCGCCTGTTGCTTACCGTCGAGAACGTGATCAAGCTGCGGCGCTTGGAGTCCGAGAACCGTCAGCTCCGGCAGACCCTCGGGAAACATCAGATTGTTTGGACGGGCGAGGTCATGCGAAAGGTCATGGCCCAGGTAGAACGCGTAGCGGCAAGTGAATCGCGGGTTTGCATTCTGGGAGAAACGGGTACGGGAAAAGAACTGGTGGCCCGCACCTTGCACGAGCGCAGCCCGCGCGCTTCGGGCCCTTTCGTGACTCTGAACTGTGCGGCCGTGCCCGCCGAACTGATCGAATCGGAGTTGTTTGGTCATGAAAAGGGATCGTTCACGGGCGCCGCGGGCCGCCACATTGGGAAATTCGAGCAGGCGGAACATGGGACCATCTTTCTCGACGAGATCGGGGACATGCCGCTGCCTATGCAGGCCAAGCTGCTGCGCGTGCTGGAAGAGGGTGAGATCGAGCGTATCGGCGGAGACAAACCCATTCCGGTTGATGTGAGGGTGCTGGTGGCGACGCACCGCAATCTGGAAGCGCTGGCACGCGAGGGAAAGTTCCGTCAGGATTTGTTTCACCGCGTCTACGTTTTTCCTCTTGCCCTGCCCCCGCTGCGTGACCGCCGGGAGGACATCCCGGTCCTGGTGGATCATTTCGCGCGGCTGGTGTGCGCACAGAATAGCTGGAAGCCGATCGCTTTCGCGCAGCAGGCTATTGACGCGTTGTCGGCTTATCCGTGGCCGGGCAATGTCCGTGAACTGCGTAATGTTGTAGAGCGGTTGATGCTGCTAGCGACAGAGAGTGGGGTGACAGCCGACACGGTGCAGGCTGCCCTGCCTGCTGCCCCAGGCGCCGTGGCTGGTGGCAGCTCAGGTCCCCTAGCTGACCGCGTGCAGAGTTTTGAGCGCGACACGATTCTCGCCGAGCTCAAGCGCAGCAATTACCATATGACCAACGCCGCCAAAGCACTCGGGCTGGAGCGCAGCCACCTCTATAAGAAGATGGAGCAGTTGGGAATTGAGGTGCAAAAGGGGCGACGGGCGCAAGACTAACCTGCAGTCGATTTTTTTCTCGCTCTGGAATACACTCAGCCCATGAACCGCAAATTGTTCTTGCCCCTTGTGCCGGCGGCAATTGTTGCTCTGGCGATGTCGAGTGTTGCCAAGACCGTAAAAGTGGACCTCAAGAATGCCGAAGGTAAGGACATCGGCTCAGCCGCCATCAAGTCGGCCGGGTCAGGAGTGGAAATTCACCTGAATGTGAAGGACCTTCCGCCTGGAGAACACGCCATCCACGTCCATCAGAATGCCACGTGCAATCCTCCGGACTTCAAGTCAGCAGGGCCGCATTTCAATCCTGACGGGAAGAAGCACGGCCTGCAGAACCCGGACGGGCATCACGCCGGCGACATGATGAACTTCACGGTCAACCCCGACGGCAAGGCGAAGCTCACCATCAGCAACGACGCCGTGAACCTGGGCAGCGACGGCCATTCCCTGTTCAGCAATGGCGGGACGGCACTGGTGATCCACGCCAAGGCGGACGACTTGAAGACAGATCCGGCCGGGAATGCCGGCGACCGGATTGCGTGCGGAGTGATCAAGCAATAGCGTTCGCGGGCGACGGCGCCCGCGCTAACACATGCTACGCATTCACGGGTTGGCCAGCGCTCACCCGCTCGGCGTCGAACACAGTCGCCAAGGCATGGACCACGGCTGCCAGGCGGATCGCCGCCAGCACAGCTTCTTCACTCAGGCCCTTTTCGCGCACCACTTTCTCGTGAGAGTCGACACAAGCGCCACAGCCGTTAATGGCTGAGACCGCGGCGCACCACAGTTCGAAATCCACTGGATCGATGCCATGACTACGAATGATTTGCATGCGCAGCCGGGCAGGCATGGTGCGGTAATTCTCGTTCGAAGCCAGGTGCTGGAAGCGATAGTAGATGTTGTTCATGCCCATAATGGCGGCAGCGCCTTTTGCAGCCTCGAGGGCCTGCGGAGAAAGATGCGCCGCGGCCTCCGCCAGGGTGGCGCGAGTCAGTTCTTCGTTGCGAGACGCGACCGCGCTGGCCACGACCGTACCCCAGATCTGCTGCGCGCTAAGTTCGGGCTGCTGAGTCAACGTCGAAAAGTTCAGCTTCAGGTCCCGCGCGTAGGCAGGAACCGTTTCCAACAGTTCATTGAGGGTCATAGGTCACCGAATATTTCGCCGCGGGCGTCCTGCTGCGGTCATCAAGCAAAACGCCCTCGCGGTTTCATGCCGTTATGCAATCTGCAGCGTGGCTTCCCCTTTGTGCCAGTTGCAGGGACAGAGCTCGTCACTCTGCAGCGCGTCCAATACCCGTAAGACTTCCTCGGGATTGCGGCCGACAGCTCCTGCAGTCACGTAAACGAACTGAATCACGCCGTCCGGATCAACGATAAACGTCGCCCGTTGCGCCACTCCACCCTGAGGATCGAGAATGCCGAGTTGCTCGCACAGGTCACGCTTGATGTCGGACAACATGGGGAACGGCAGGTTCTTCAGATCGGCGTGATGGTTGCGCCAGGCGTGATGCACCCACTCGGAATCGATGCTGGCGCCCAGGATTTGGGTGTCGCGATCTTTGAATTGCTTGTCCAGCTTGGCAAATCCGGTAATTTCGGTGGGGCAGACAAAGGTAAAATCTTTTGGCCAGAAGAAGTACACCTTCCACTTCCCGGCGTAGTCCAGGTCGGTAATGGTTTTGAAGGCGGTTTTGGGGTCTTTCTCCGTGCCCACGGTCGCGGTCAGGGAAAATGAAGGGAATTTCTCTCCAATCGTCAGCATAGCTCTCTCCTAGGAAAGTAAGTTTGCGTACAGATATTCTAGGCTCTGCGCGCCTTCTTGGAAGCGCACTCAGCACAAATCCCGAGGACGTCCACGGAAATTCTCAGTACCTTGAACCCTCGGGGCAGCTTTTGTCGAAAACGCGGCGGCACCATTTCCGCCTCGTCCAGGTCCATGATCGACCGGCACCGGGTGCAGACCAGGTGATGATGGGGATCGTGGTTGGCGTCCACCCGCAGCGATCCATGATGCAGACTGACCTCCTGAAGCAATCCTTTGTCCAGGAAGGCACGGATGTTTTTATAGACCGTCGCCAGGGAAATCGATGGAATGCTTTTTCTGGCCTTCTCGTAAATGTCTTCCGGGCTGGGATGGCCGGGCAGCGACATCACAGCCTCATAGATCACCTGGCGCTGGTGGGTGGCCGCCAGGCGATGCCGGTGACAAAGGGCGCGAAACTCTGCGGGCGCTGCCTTCATGAATGACAATAGTTATTATCTAATAATTCTTATGGTTTGGCAAGGAGGCACCGGGGCTCTCAGAGAACTCGGCGAGAACCAAAGTCTTAAGTCGCAGAGATCACGGAGAACATCCGCAGAGTGCGCGGAGAAGAGCACAAAACCGTCAGCTTGCCCAGGGCTGGAATCTACGCTACCCGCCCTGTTTGGCTGCCCGCTTCGGCGGGAGCCTTTGCTGGAGGGCGCTTGGAAGCGAACGCCGGACGGCAGGCCAGTTCGTCGTAGATCCCTCCGATCTGCTGGGCGATTTGGGGCCAGAGATACCGTTCCTGAATTCGCTGCTTAGCCTTCGCACCTGCCTCCGCACGGAGGGTTGCATCGGACAGAAGAAGGCCCAACATCCGCCCAAGGTCGTCGACATCTCCCGCGCGGAAAGTGAAGCCGGCGTCCTCGACGACTTCACGATTTTCCGGGATGTCACTGGTCAAGACACACACCCCCGCTCCCATCGCGTCCAGCAGCGCGAGAGAGAGACCTTCCAGGTCGGAAGGCAAGACGAAAAGCGCGGTGTTGGTGAGCAGTTCGTCCAGTTCTGTTCCGGAAACCCAGTCAAGGAAGGCGATGCGGTCGCCCTGATGTTTGCGCAATTCGTCCGCATAAGCGCCGGTGTGACTGGAGCCACCGGCCAGCACCAGCTTCGCGGAGGTTTCAAGCCTTTCGAAGGCGTCGATCAGCAAGTGGCAGTTCTTTTCGGGCGAAAACCGGCCCAGGAAGAGGATGTATTTGCCCGGCGCCAGACCCCACTCGATGACCTTCCTGGGAGCGCTGCGTCCCCGAATCACAGTGCCGTTCGGCACGTAGGTGGTGTCGGCAGCATAGCGGCGGCGGTAGTGGTCCTGCAGCGTCCGCGACACCACCAGGGTCGCATCGGGCAGGCGGGCCGAGGCACGTTCTCCCAGCCGCAACACCCACGAGGCTACGCGTCCCCACTTCTTTCTTTGCCAATCGAGTCCCTGCACGGTGACTACGGTCTTCTTTCCAACCAGGCGAGGCAAGAAAGAGAACAGCGCCGGCCCCAGCGCATGGTAATGCACGATGTCACAGGAGCCGAACAAAGCGTGAATCGTGCTGAGCGTGGTGTGCGCCAAGGTTTCAAGGTGTTTCGAGCGAATGGTTGGGAGGCGAACCAAGCGCATGCCGTGATGACTAGCAATCGGGGGGGTGAAATAAGAGCGGCAATACACGGTCACCTCGTAGCCCAGTCTCACCAGCTCCTTGCCGGCCTCCTCGTAGTAAGACTCGATTCCGCTGTACTTCGAGACCACGCCCCGGCCGCCGATGAAGGCCACGCGCAGTGGTTGCCTGGCTGGAGCGGCGACTGCTCGCGGCTTGCGCGCCAGGGTGCACATCTGCTCGTATAAGCCCATCAGTTCACGATAGTGACTCTCTGGCGAGTGCCGGGATTCCACAAACTTCCTGCCGGCGGCCCCCATCTCGGCGGCCAGTTGCGGCCGCTGGCCCAGATACCAGATTGCGTCCCTCAGGGCCTCCACATTGCCCGGGGGATAAAGCATCCCGGTTTCGTGCTCGTGAACCAGTTCGCGCCGCGAGCCGAGGTCCGTGGCTACGACCGGCTTTTGCCATGCGTAGGATTCGAGAATGCTCTTGCCCAGAGTTTCATAAGCTCGGGATGGCAAGACGGTGAAGCGTGAGGCTGCGATGAGATGATCCAACTGTTCTCCTTCCAAGTGCCCCATAAATTCGACATTGTTCAGCCGGTGAGCGCCGGCTAAGGTCTTCAGTTCCGCCTTTTGCGGACCGTCTCCAGCGATCTGCAGACGGACTTGGGGCAAGTCCCGCATGGCCAGCAGAAGATCGGTGACACCCTTCTCCGGCGACAATCGTCCGAAGTAGAGGACCGGGGCGTCGGCTTGTGGCGGTGACGGTGCAGCCGGCAATCTCTGGAAATGGGGAAGCACGGTGATTTTTGCCGCGTCAAAACCATGCTGGACTAGCAGGTCTTTGGCAAACCGACTAGGGGCCAGGAAATGATCGATGCATTTGCGATAAGTGCCCAGCCAGTGGTGAACGAACGCCTCAGCGGCCAGCACCAGCGCTGTGTTCTTCTCTCCGGCGTAACATTTTTCGGTGATAACTTTCCAATAGTTCCCGGTGCATGGCTGCGCGCAGGCGTTTCCACGGGCCACCAGGTTGTAGGTCGGACAAAGGACTTTGAAGTCGTTGATGTGATAGAGGACCGGAACGGCTTGCGCCTTAAGTTCCCACAGAATGGAGGGCGACAGATGGTGGTAAATGTTGCGCACGTGCGCTAGGTCCGGCCGAAACACACTGATCATCGCCCGCAATCGACGGCGCGCTTCCGTGGAGTAGATCGCGTGGGCGGCAAGGCTTGCGCGTTTGACCAGGCTCTGGGTGGGATTTTTGAAATCGATGTGAGGCACGAAGTACGGGTCGTAGGGCGTGGGCTCACCACGGGAATCCTCCATCGAGAACAGCGCTACGCCGTGCCCTTGTGTTCGCAAGAGGTTGATCAGTTCGAGCAGATAGACTTCGGTGCCGCTAAAGGGGAAGTTATATTTATTGCAGAACAGGATTCTCATAAATGGAGCTCTCCGCTAGTCTTTCGCTGGATGAATGGGGACCAGGTGGAACGTTGAGGCTCGTGATCAGCAGATCGCAGAAGGCCGCCAGGTTCTTTCCCCGGCTGAAGTGCTGCAGCACGTGCTCGCGCGCCGCCCGTCGCAAAGGCCCGAAAGCCGGGCCCAGACGCTGCACCAACCGCACCCGCTCCACGAACTCTTCCAACGAGCCAGGGCGATAGAGGAAACCGGTTTCACCATCCACAACAAGTTCCGGAACTCCGGTGATGGCCGGCGCCAGGACAATTCTCTCGCGCGCCATGGCTTCCATCAGGGCCAGGGGAATACCCTCGCTGCGGCTGGTGAGAACAATCAGATCGGCCATTTCGAAGTAGCCGTTGAGCCGGGCGTGCGGCACATGGCCAAGCAACCGGACGTTGTCTTGCAGATTCAGATCACAAATCAATTTTTCGAGAGCGCCCCGCTCCGGACCTTCGCCCGCAACCAGACACAGGAAGTTGGGGCTACAACGTTTCAGCTGGTGGCACGCTCGCACCAGAAAAGCGTGGTCTTTGACTGCATGCAGCCTTCCCACCGCCAGCATCACCAGCAGTGAAGAATCGTTCTTTGCCTGCACCACGGCACGCCCACCCGAAGGACAATCGACCCCTAGGTACTGCACGTGAATTTTCTCCGGGAGAACCTCGGGATAGTGTTCGAGAATGTATTGTCGATTAAATTCCGAGACGGTCACGCAGAATCGGCAGTGCTTTAACTTGAGGTCCAGATAGGCGGGGTGCAGCAACAGATCGGACCCATGCAAAGTCATGCTGAAACCAACCCCCAGCAGACGGGCAGCGGTCATCGCGATCCACGACCCGAAATAGCCGTGATGCGCGTGGATGTGGTCGATCCTGCGCCCTTCGAGCAGCAGTGCGAAGTAGGCCCCCAGCCAGGTGTGAATCAGAGCACGCAGACGGCGCGTGGGAGGCTCTTTCCCCCGCACGAGGGCTCGGTGAAGAAGGTTCTGCACCCGCGGGAACTTTCGCACACACAGCCACGCTGCGCGAAGGAGCAGCCGCCACTGAAAACGCTCCAGATAGACAGTCTCCGAAACGAAGGACTTCAACTCTTCGTCTAGTTCTGTTTTTGCTAGTCGAGCGCTGCATGGAAGCACGCCGACTCCGCGGCGGCGAAGTTCATGAACTTCCGCCACCACGTAGGGTTCGACCGGAGAAGGAAACAAGTTTGCGAGGTAGGCAACTGTCGGCATCGCCTGACAACTAGTTCATGCGCAGCAATGTGTAACCGGCGGGAATCAGAAAGAGGCCCGCCAGGCAGCCGGCCAGCCAGGGGACAAGTTTGTGATACGGGATCGTTACACTGCGCGCCAGCCCGGAATGGATTAGCACATAGGCGGCGCATGCCAGGAGTTCAGCCCAACCATACGCGGCAAGGCCAAGGCGGGGCAGCAACAACAAGGTACCGGCAGCCAAAAGAACTACGTGGGCTGCATAGCACCGCATTACGACCCACTGCCGCCCGATCACAAAAAGACCTGAGGCTTGCAGGTTGTAGACCGAGTTCACCAGGACTCCGGCGGCAATGAAGGGGTAGACGGCGAGGCTTGGCATCCATCGCATTCCGATCACGTGTCTCACCACCAACGGTCCGCACAGCGCAAACCCACATAGTAGCGGCCCCAGTGTGACGACCTGAAGGTAGAGGACGCGCTCCAAGGCACCACGGAACTCGTCGTGATTGTCCTGCAGGCGAGCCAAGGCGGCGATCGCCATGCGCCCGGCCGCCAGGCGGAAGGTTCCCAGCGATTCGGCAATGCGGATAGCCAGCGCAACAAACGCCACCCCCTCGGCGCCCACGAACCGCCCAACCAGCAACGGATTTACCAGAGTGCGTAGCTGCCAAGTCCGCAGCGATGCGGTCAGTCCGGCCCCAAAAGTCAGCATTCTCCGGGCGTGCCCGGCATCGAATCGCGGACGGATGGCCACCGAGGCACAGCCCAGGGCTGCGATCAAGGTGAAGCTCTGCCAGACGATCTGGCCAACTACGGGCGCCCACACTCCCGCTCTCGACCAAGCGAGGGCCGCGGCAGCTAGCAGTCCGACAGCCTGCCCTGCCAGTTCGATTCCTGCGATGCGGCGAAAATCCAGAGCGCGCTCAAGCTTAGCAATCGGGATGCCCGTCAATGCGGATAACGGAACGGTTGCGAGCAGGACCAAGTAGGGACCGACGAACTCCCGGCTGCCATACCAACGAACCAGTAGCGGAGTCATCGCGGCGGCAGCGAGCCCTAAGCTGACGGAAGCCCCAAGGATGAGAGTGATGGCTGCGCCATACATGCCTGTGTCGGGCGGAGCTTCGCTACGCACGAGATAGGTGTCAATACCTCCCCTCGCCACCGCGGCCAGAAAAGCGACCAGGCCGATGGCGGTCACGAACAATCCATAGGCGTGCGGACCGATCCACCAGGTCATCACCAGCATGTTTCCCAGGCTGACCAGCACGCCGAGTCCGTAACGCGCGGCGAGGTAGGCGCCGCCCCGCACGGTTTGGGCAGAGAACCCATCGCCTGCAGGCGCGCCATGAAGTACGGTCACCGGCAGGACGCTGACCTCAGTTTGCGAGCTCATTTGCCCCTTCGGCGTAGCGTTGGTTTTGCGCTCCCAGCATGCCCGCCAGCGTGAACAGGAAGCCGTTGACGAACTGGTAGTTCATGACTACGAAGCTTCCATTGACGAGATATACCGCCAGCAACATCGGCCACATCGACCGGAACTGCTGGTCGAGAAAGGTGTGATTCTCCAGAACTATGTTAGTGCGTGGCCTTCGGCCCAGGCGGAAGAGATCGACGACCATCCAGACATACAGGGCCAAGCCGACAAGGCCGTACTGGACCAGAATCTCCAGATAGGTATTGTGGAAGTAGAACTGCTCCTGATGAAAATCACTAATGCGGTTCGACAGTTCTGCCTGCATTGTGTTTGCACCCCAACCCCGGAGTGGCCTTTGCAAGAACATTTCCCAACCGGCCTGGTAAACCGCCATGCGGAACTTCACCGGCCCACCTTCCTCCAGGCGCTCGCTGAGAGAACGGTGGTGATCTTCAATGATGACGACGGCGACGAGTCCGACGATTCCCGTGACCAGCAGACAAAGGCAGGCCCGGCGCATCCGACGGCTGGAAGAAAAGAACAACAACCCCAAAATCGATCCCGCGAACGACAACCAAACAGCACGGGTCCGTGTAGCCAGGATGGCGAGCGGCACCGCAGCCAGAAGACAGACCGCTGGTATTCCGCGCAGGCGCCCTCTGCGAAAGGAGTTCAGCGCGACCAGGCCCAACAGGTTTAGCGCCATACCGTTGGCCACGGCCTGCAGGAACGGACCCCGGGCGCGGTCCGCGTGAATCCCCAGGCTTTCGTCCAGAATGTAGCGCGGAAAAATGAGGTCTCTCGCGCCCACCATGAAGAGGATGGCAAGCAGGCTCAGATAGCACAACACAACCAGGGAAAATGTCTCGAACCGGCGCAAGGATTGGGCATCACGGAACACATGCCCAGACACCCAGTAGAGAGCGAAGGGCACGAGCCACTTGGAGGCAATCAAACTCCAGGTTTCGGCTTGGTAGGGTTGCGCCAGTGCGCCCCCGAGAGCCAAAGTGAGAAGACCAAGCATAGGCCACCTGATTGCACCCTCCACGCGCAGGGGCTGCCGCAGCACACACGCCCGCAAGAACACTGCGAACAGCAGCAGGGCAAGAGCATAGCGATCGTATGAATGGAAACGATAATCCGGCGGGCGAAACAGCATCACTGCCATGGCGGTCACGAAAAACAGCGAGGGCGCAACCGTCAAGGCGTGCAAGGGACGCAAACAAATGCCGACCGCGTGGGCCAGAATCTCACTTCTGCCAATTCGCAGCGCGGCCGGTGCGAGCGTGGACACCCTACACGCCTTCCCCTCGCAGAACGGTGGCGACTGTCTTGCAGAGAATGCGGAAGTCCATCCACAGGCTCCAGGAGGCGATGTACTCGCGGTCCAGGGTCATGCCACGTTCAAACGAAGGGTCGCGACGGGCGGTTACCTGCCAAAGACCCGTAAGCCCAGGCAACACTTCCAGGCGCTGCCAATCCTCGAGTTGGTAGCGTTCAAAATCATCGACGGGGTGGGGCCGCGGTCCGACCAGGCTCATTTCTCCACGCAAAACATTCCAGAGTTGGGGTAACTCGTCCAAGCTGTAGCGGCGGAGAAAGCGGCCCACACGGGTAACGCGCGGATCATTGGCTAGTTTGAAGAATGGCCCTTCCCGCTCGTTAAGGTCTCGCAGATTCTCTCTGAGACTATCCGCATCAGCTGCCATGGTGCGGAACTTGCAGCACAAGAAGCGCCGTCCTTTCAGGCCCATGCGTGGCGCCCGATAAAGCACCGGCCCGGGCGAGTGCAGCTTGATGGCAGCCGCGATGGCCACCAGAATCGGCAATGCTACTAACAGGCCGATCGCGGCAAGGACTAGGTCGAACGCCCGCTTCAACAGCAGGCCGAAAGCCGGGATTCGCTCTTCACACAGGGTCAGCACAGGGACATCGCCAACTTTCTCGAGCACCACTGCAGATGGATCAAATCCCAATAGGTCAGGCACGATTTTCACGTCGATCCGGTTGCGACGGGCTTCGCGGATGAGCCTCCGCGCCGCATCGCCTTGGAACGGAATGGTAAGAATGATTTCGTCCACAAATTCGCTCCGCGCCACGCGCGCCAAGTCCTCCAGCCGGCCACATATCCTGCCGCCGAGAGGCGCCGTTTCGTCGAGGAACCCGCGCACCAGGCAGTCCCTGACAGGGTCATGCTCCAACACATTGGCCAGTTTCTGACCCAGCGCCCCGGCCCCGACAATCAGGACATTCCGCACGTCGCTCTGATCTCGCAGCGCTCGGGCTGCCCGGCAACGGCGCCATTCTCTCCAGCTGAGCAAAGCCAGGAAATTAGCCGGGGTGCTGATGATGAGCATTGGAGGTGTGATTGCCTGGACACCAGACCAGGCAAGAGTTGTGCCCACCAGGACAGTTGATAGGAGGACAACCTTTCCCAGGACGATCCTTTCCTCTTGGGGAAGACGAATGATCTCGGGATGGTATAGCCGCTCCGAGTAACCAAGAAGGGTGAACACAGTCCCGAAAAGAAGTAGCAGTCCCAGCGCCGGGCTGGGAAACAACTGCGGACTGAGCAAGTCTGCGAACTCAAAACCGACTTCAAGATGCAGCTTCGCCCCCAAGTATCCGGCTGCACTCAAGCCAAAAAAGATGAAAGCAAAGTCGGTGAGAACTTGAATCGTCAGTCCCAACCGCTGGCTCCGGCTGGCGGGTTTGGGCAGCACGGCTTTCGCCAAGCGGAGCCAGACGCCAGGCTTTGCTGGTGCAGGAACCGGGGACAATTCCTGCCAGGTCCAGGGCGTCCCATCCGGAGTGACAGAAACTGCTTTCTTGCGCGGCGGCAACCGGTTGGTGACAGGCAGGCCTGGGATCAGGCGCGAGGGGAGCGCAACCGGAGGAGTTGGGGCTCCGGGCGTCGATCTGGCGGGAGCAGCCATTTCAGATCATCTCCAGTTCATATCCTTCAATCTTGATGGCGACGGATTGCCGGATGGATTCGAGCGAGATGACCAGGTTCTTCTCGCCGCGCTGCTCGAGAATGCCCACCAGACCGTCCAAGCACCCGCCGCGAATCCGGACCCGCTTCCCAATTTTCAGGAAGGCGTGAATCGCGCAGGGGACCTGGTGCGACAGAAGCAACTGCAGATCCTGAATCTGCTTGCAAGGAACCGGCGTGGCTTCTCCGGCAAAGGAGAGCAGTCCGATCACCCCCTCGGTGCGCAAGAGTTCTTTTCGCAGGCCGGAAGATAGGTCACAGCGGGCGAAGGTGTAACCGGAGAACAGGGGAATGTTTACGCGCTTTCGTCGATCGCTCCAGCGGTGGATCTCTTCAAGGACGGGAAGGAAGGTTTCCAGTCCCTTGTGCTGCAAGTGGTCCGTCACTCTGCGCTCTAACCGGTAGCGGGTCTGGATGGCATACCACTGCGCGATGCAGGGTGCGGGTGGTTTTGGTTGGGCGCTCACTCCTCAGACTCGGTCCCGGATATAGCTCCGCTAATTGACTCCCACCCTGTTTTGCACCCTGTTTTGCACAATGCGCATGGAACCAATTTATCCGCTGCTCGGCCAAGCTATTGCCATTCACCGGCTCCGCAGCAGGGAAGAGCCGACATTTGCCTCAGGGGCTAAAGCCCTCACTCACTCGGCAGTTTAATTGCAGGGCCGAAGGCCCTGCTCCACCTACAATCTCCGATAAAGAGCCTCCGGCACGGGAAACGTCCGCTCACTCAGCACCGTTCCCAGCAGCCGGACATTCGCCGCGTGCAGCCTTTCTTTCGCTCGTTCAGCGGTGATTCGGCGTGTGGAGTTCGCCTCCAGCACCAGTACGGCACCATCACACAGGCCACCCAGCACCGCCGCCTCACTAGAAATTGCAGCGGCCGGCCCTCGAAGCACCGTGTAGTCGAATTCCAGACGCAGTTCGGCAAGCCGAGCGCGCAACCATACCCCGGAGGAGTTGCCGTCGCTTCCACTCAAAAAAACATCCCCAGGCATGAACCAGAGCTTGTCAGACAGTTGCTGGGAGGAATCCCGCAAGGCACCGAAACGCTTTTGGCAGGAACCAAACGCGCTTCCGCTGGTCACACACGCACCACCGGTTTTGGAGCAGTCCGGTTGGGTTTCCACCACGCAAGTGATTCCTGCCCCCTGCTCAGCGAGGACTTGCCCAACCCGCATGCAAATCTCAGTGATTTCGGTCTCAATATCCACCGGGGTAAATAACACCTGGCGCGAGGGGCTCAGCCCTCCCGGCAGAAACAGTTGGCGCACCAAGCCGCGAATCTGTTCTTCGGCAAAGGCCGCGGGGCTCCAAGCCAAAGTTCTCGCTGGCGACGACTCGCTTGGTTCGACCCCGACCGCCTGCTCCACCTCAACTATGGCCGGCTCAGGGACGTCGTCTTCCACCACCGGCAGTGACAATTCGACAAGGGTGCTCATTGCTGACCTCGAGGCCAAACCTCGGCGTCGCGCTCCGCCTTGCAAGGCAGTGATGCCAGCACAGGAGCACGCAAATAAGCAACGACCTCGTCCGGCGTGCGGAAATACGGGTTCAGGTAATCGGATACGAATGCCAGGCTCACGCTCAGCGTTCCCGCCAACGCCAAACCGATCATTGCGAAGCTCAAGGCAGAAAGTTTGGGCAGTTCCGGCACCGTGGGTTGCTCCGCGATGGCGACGTTGAGGATTCCTCCCTGGTCCAGCGCATCTCCGATCCTGGCTTCCTCGCGCTTGTTCACGTACAAGAGATACTTGTCTTCCGCCGCTTTGAGGTCGTGCAAAAGTTGTTCCTGCTTGATGGCGTGGTCTCCGAGTTCATGGGCCACGTCGCGATAGTGGACCAATAAGGCCCGCTCGGCGGTCGCATGTGCGGCCAGAGTGCGGGATTCGACCTGTGCCTTGATCAGCTCCGATTTTGCCCAGGCGTGACTGGCTTCCAGGTCGCTGGTCTGGTCGCGGAGTGGGGCCTGGCTCTCCGCCGTGAGGGCGGCTTTGGTTTGTTCGATCTCCGCGCCTATCTCCTGCACTGAACGGTACGAGGGCTCATATTTCGTCAGCAGTTCCGTGCGCTTCAACTCCAACTCCAGGAGCCGCGCCTTTACCTTTTCCAATAGCTGGGGATTGTCCCAGTTTCGAACCTGGGTCATGGTTCGCTCGGGCAGCACTTTCAGCTTTGCCTGCAGTGCCCCGACACGCTCCGAGTTTTCCGCCATGGCAACTTGAGTTTGCCGGTCGTCGGCATCGGCGGCACTCAGCCTTTGCAGCGCCATGTCCCGCTCCTGGGCAGCGGAGATCACACCTTGATCACGCGTGAACTCCATCAATTGAAGCTCGGCTGCCTCCAAGCTGCGGCGGGATTGGGCAACTTGTTGATCGAAGAAGCTGTACCCCCCGGACGGGCGGTGCAACTGGTGATGTCGCTCGAGATAGGCCTTGGCTAACTCTCGCAGGACTTTGGCTGCCTGCTCGGGATTGCGAGACTGGTAGGTTACAGCGATCAGGGAAGTCTTGCGCACAGGTTCGACAGTTAACCGCTTGTCGACTCGGCGTACGGCTCGAGCCACCTCCCTGTCTGGGTCCCCTGCCGGACTCTGGAACCACGACCACCCTTCAGATGCCAGACCTGCATTTTGAACGACCACGCGCAGAATCTCGTGGTCGTGGAGAAGCTCCGCTTCGGAGTTAAGTTCCTCCTCGGTGATGGTCTTCCGCGCGAACTCCGCCTGGCTAGGAGTTGGCGCCACGACGGGGTCGTCACGTCCATACCGCAGCAGCACCCGCATTTCGGACTGGTACGACGGCACGACCAGCCCATAGATCAGAACTGCCAGGAAGATCACCACAAAGGCCATCGCTGCCAGCCGGCGCTGCCGAAAGACCACAGCCAACAAATCGCGCATCGTGGGGGAGGGTTCGTGCGCGGTCCTGGCAACGAGCCTGAGGTCTTCCGGCATACAAGATTCGAAGGATGAGCCGTAGTCGAGTTGGGACTATGGTTACGAAATCTCGGTGGCGGCTGCCGTCTTCCTCCTAGAATTGCGTTGGACTTGCGTACAGGCTGAGGGTCGAAGCCGGAATGAACTGCCGAATCTTCGAAAGCAGATTTTGCGGTACAAACAACACGTCCCTCGGCCGAAGATGGACATCCTCGCCCAGATTTCGTGACTTCAGCATGGATTTGACGTTCAGCACATGAGACTCGATTGTCTCCTCGGATATGTGCCGGAACAAGACGACTTGAGAGTGTTTGGCGCGAGGCGTGAACCCACCGGCAAGGGCTACGGCCTCACTGACGGTAAGGTCCGCCCGCAGTTCATATTTACCGGGATGCCCGACCTCGCCTGCCGCAATAAAATACGGCCGATCGAAGTCCCTGAGCACAACCGTAATCTCCGAATCGTGCAACACTCCAACATAGGCACGACGAACCGCCTCCCGTAATTCCTCGAGAGTGATCCCTTGCACATACAGTGGTTTGGCTGCCTTCAAGGGCACGTAGCCGTCGGGCTGCACGGTGACCGTTTCATTGAGCTCTGGGGAGAAGGTGAAGTCGATCTCCACCACGTCGCTGCTGCGTAACCGGTAGAGCGGACGGCGGACCCCCGTCAGGGCTGGACTCCATACGCCGTCCGCTACTCCGGGCTTGGTAGCCGCCACCACCGCGGCTGGTTCAACAGTGATCTCCGACTGTTGTGCTGGGGAGGCGGCAGCCACTAAAAACTGCTGTACCAGGCAACAGGTAAGGACGGAGATACAAATTGTGCAAACTCGACTCATGCTCTCGACTCGTCTCCGCCCCGGCTTGGTGCCAAGGAATTGCAACCATCAGTTCATATAACGTTTCTGAACCTTACGTCTGTCAAAGAAGAACAACAAGACATGGAAAGTGCCGTCCACAAAGGTAGGCAACCGACGCACAGCGCAAGCTCACGCAGAGTACAAGAATGGGAACTTCGTGGCCTGTGCTCGTACGCCTGGAGTTTTCCACACTCGGATCAGCCGTAGGTATGTCGAGACATCACAGAACCAAGCCGTTTCAACCGGTAACGTAGTAACAGCTTGACTAGTGCCTTGAAACGTCTATGGAATCGCCGTCTGGTGTCACTTCACGAGCTCTTGGCGTCCTTGTTGCGGACTCCAACCACATGCAGGGTCAACTCCTCGCCGGAGCCCTGCGGCGTTGCCCCGATTTTCATGTCACGACGTGCAAGATGGAGGTCGACAGCATCCTAGGAGCCGTCGCTGACTCGCCCGTTGAGGTCGCCCTTTTGAACACCAACCACGATATGGCGCCCGTACGTAGCTTGCACCTAGCGCATCCACATATTGCCCAGGTGCTTCTACTGGACACCCCCACACGCGACGCCGTGGTTAACGCCTTCCGCTCCGGGGCCCGCGGATTGTTCTGCTTCTCAGACTCCACCTTCCTGCTACTTTGTAAGTGCATCCAAAGCGTCCACCAGGGACAGATTTGGGCCAGCAATCAACAAGTGGAATGCCTTATCGAAGCCGTCACCCTGGTGCCTTCACTGCGGGTGGTGAATAGCCTTGGAAGAAACCTGCTCACTCCCCGGGAGGAGCAGGTGGTTGCCTTGGTCGCCGATGGCTTGAGCAACCGCGACATCGCCCGGGAACTCGGCCTCAGCGAGCACACGATAAAGAAGTACCTGTTCCGCATATTCGACAAGCTCGGCGTGTCCACCCGGGTGGAACTGGTGCTTTACGCGGTGACTCGGGGCGCCAGCCGCAAGGCCGAGTGGATTCCGGCGTAGGTCTCATTGGGTTGTCATCCCGAGCCGCCCTCTGTTGGCGGTCGAGGGACCTGGGCGTGCCGCGCGTTTGCCTCGCGTAGTTTGCGAGGCCTTACCGCGCGTTTGGCACGCATCCCTGTTCGTACTCGCCACAACACCCTTCCTCTGACTACAATGGGGCAGTCGTGCCCGACGCCACCTCGCCCAATTCGGGAACGAAACCTCGCCGCTGGACTGTCATCGCTGCCGGCCTATTGTGTGGGCTGCTGGCTCTGGTCGTGATCTACACCAATCCGCGGGCTTTTCGCAGCCCGCTCGCAGTGGTGGTGGTAGCGGCGATCGGACTGGCCGCGGTCTTGGCCCAACTTCGCTTTTACAATCGCGAGATGGCGCAGCCTGTCCATGCTCCCACCTGGCTCAATGTGATCGGTATCCTCTTTGCTGTGGCAGCGCTTTTCGCTGACGTCCTTCGCTTGACCTCGCACGTTGCCCAAACCATGGTTTTGGGGGCTGTTCTCAGCTTTTCGATCAGCAGCGCGGTTATTCTGCATGCGTTCCGCAAAGGGCGGACGACGGCAAAGTAGGCAGGAGGCGTATCCAAGAGCCTGGTGCCCCAGGTTCGCGCCCCGTTTGCGTATCTTAGTAGTCTCGAATGGCCTTGTTTTGGGGCGCTAACCTGGGCGCAGAAACACTCGCACCGGATCATGTGAGTCTCTTCGTTCTCGATCCCGTGCGGTCCACTCGGATTCAATTTCCACAGTGCCCATCTCGCGGAACGCATAGTGGCGAAAGCTGCTCCACTTCCACTCCTCGGCCGCTTTCACCAGCCCGCGCTTGACGGGGTTGCGATGCAGGTATCGCAGCTTGACCGTGAACTCCTCCGCATCGCGAACATTGCGGTCGTAGTAGCGTTTCTGCCAGAACGATCCCGTACCACGGTTGGAAAGTCGTTTCGTGAATGACAGTTTCAGGTAGTGAACCGCATCCGCCAAGGCCAACTCCTCGGGTTCGCTGACCAGCAGGTGCACGTGTTCGGGCATGACCACGTATCCATAGACACACAGGCCAAAGCGGCGGCGCATGTCTTCGAGGCATCGCACAAGGAGCTCATAAACGTCGGGGGATGAGAAGTACGGTTGTCGCCGGTAACAACTGAAAGTCACGAAGTGCGACTGCCGGGACTGCTGAAACCGCCTGAGACCGCTTGGCATGAAGGAAGCCTATGGGTGCAGCGCTGCAGAAGGATGTGACAGTTGAACATCCTCGTCCCAGGTTAGCGCCCCGAAACCCGTACATCGTGAGACTGAACAGCAGGGAAGGGGGCGCGAACCTGGGGCACCGAGCAAAGTAGTCAGGAGTCAGGAGTCGGGGAGAAGGAGTCGGCCGGGACGGGCGAGACGCCCGTCCTCCATTTTTCATATTTCATGTTGTTACTGGCCTGGGTCAGGCGAGGGTGGAGCAGGCGGGGCGTAGGGCTTGCGCGAGGTCAAATCCAGTTTCGACAGGCTGGCCGCGTCCCAGCCGCCGCCGAGAGCTTTCACCAGCAGGACACTATCGATCATGCGTCGCCCGGAGATCTGCTCGGCAGTGCGCTCATCGGCGAGAGCGGTCGTCTGAGCTGTAATCACTTCGAGATACGTCGTTACCCCGCCGGTATAGCGGTTCCTGGAAAGTTCGAGGGAGTGTTCCGCCGCGGCCACGGCTGCTGCCTGGGTTGCCGCTTCCTGCTCCAGTAGTCGTAAGGCTGCCAGGTTGTCCTCTACTTCCTGGTACGCCGTGAGCACGTTCTGCTGATAGTTGGCTACGCTTTGATTGTAAGCAGCACGGGCCTGGTCCAAGCTGGCGCGACGGCGGCCGGCATCGAAGATGGTCCCCACCGCCGAGATGCCCACCGAAACAAATGTGCTGGGATTGGAAAGCCAGTTGATGACGGTAGTGCTCTCGAAGCCAGCCCCAGCCGGAAAATTGAACAGAGGAAAATACGCTGCCTTTGCAACCCCGATATTCGCATTGGCTGCAGCCATCTGCCGCTCGGAAAATGCAATGTCCGGACGGCGCTCCAACAACTCCGAGGGCAGCCCGGGTGGAATCACCGGAGGAGTTGCGTTTAGAGCACTGAGCGGCAAGGTAAAGCTGGGGGCGGGCTCGCCAATCAGGACTGCGATGGCGTGTTCTAACTGAGTCCGCTGGGCCTTCACCTCGATGTCCTGTGCACGGGCCGTCTCCAGCTGGGTTTGCGCCTGGGCCACATCCACTGCGGAGGCCACGCCGCCCTTGTACCGGTTCTCGGTCAGCTCAAGCCACTTTTCGTAGCCCGCAACCGTTGAATCGAGCAACTGCGCCTCGGCGTCGAGTTCTCGCGCCTGAAAGTAATCCACCGCAAGTTCCGCATGCAGGCTGAGGCTCACCGCCTCAAGGTCGGCGAAGGTGGCCTGGGCGTTGGTGCGGTAGGCCTCCACGTTTCGCCTCACCTTGCCCCAGACGTCCGGCTCATAGGACATATCGACCGGAAGGACCAGGTCATTGGTCGTTATTCCTCCACTGAACTGCCCTAAAGGACGATTCTTCGATAGACGTTCGCGGGTGGCGGAGACCCCGGCAGTGATGGTCGGGTAGTAATCTGCGCGATGGTAGCGGACCATGGCACGCGCCTGCTCGAACTGCGCCTGGGCTGCCTTCAAGCTCTGGTTGGAGACGTTGACCTTCTCTTCCAGCCCATTGAGTTGCGCATCCTCATAGACCTCCCACCACTTGCCACGAAGAACCTGGTCCGAGGGCTGGGCCGGTTTCCAGTTCGGTGGGGTTTCCTTGTATTCGGGCGGCGCAGGCGCTTGAGGCCGTGCGTAACGAGGGCCAACGGCGCACCCCGACGACAACAATAGACCGAGAGTGATCGTCGCGAAGAACGTTAAGCGCGTTGCCATCACTGCTTGGCCCCTCCAGGGGCCTTGTCTCCCGACGACGGCCGGACGACGCGCACCTCCTGTCCCGACTCGAGTGAATCCGGAGGATTGGCGACAATCGACTCTTCTCCCGTCAGTCCGGCAACGATTTCGACCTCCGTGCCATAGTCGTGACCAATGCTGATGGGCTTGAGATCTACGTGTCCGCCGTCAGCAACAGCCGCCACCCGCAGGCCTTCCGACCGGAACAACAACGCGTTCACGGGGAGAGTGAAGGAAGACGCTCCACCCGGCAGCTTGAGGTGCACTTGCGCATAGGCGCCGCTGAGCAAAGTGCCGGTGGGATTATTCACGCTGATTTCTACTAGTAGGGTGCGCGTCGCCTGATCGATCGCATTGGCGGTCCGCACTAGCGTTCCCTGGAAGCGCCGCCCGGGAAACTCCGAGAGGGTCAGATCAGCCGTCAAGCCTGGCTTTGCGGCTTGTGAATAAGCTTCGGGTACGTTGACGTAGACTCGCAACTTGTCGGGCTGCGCGATGTGAAAGAGTTCTGTCCTGGCGCCCCCGCTGCTGCCGGAGTCGATCAGTGCGCCGATGTCGGTGTTGCGGGCGGTGATGACACCGGCAAAGGGAGCGTAGATCTTTTCAAAGGACTGCAGTTGTTCCAATCGCCTAACATTGGCCTCGGCGGCCTGGGCTGTGGCTTTCTGGGCGGCGTAGTTGCCCTCTGCGTTGTCGGCTTCCTGCTTCGAAACCGAATCGCTTTTCAGCAAACCGGCATAGCGGTTGGCGGTGATTTCCGCGAGATGCAGGTTTGCTTCCGCGGTCCCCAGGTCAGCACGGGCCTGGCCAAGCTGCTGGTCAACTTCAGGCGTCTCGATGTCTGCCAGCAATTGCCCAGCTTTAACCTGAGTACCAATGTCCGCGTACCACTTCTTCAGGTAGCCATTGGTGCGGGCATAGATAGGGGCGTCGATATAAGCCTGCACATTGGCTGGCAGAACAACCTCAGTGGCCGGGGCCGACCGTTGAGGACGAACCACGGTGACAGTGGGGATGGCCATCTCTCGCGTTTCGCGGACGAGCGCGTTTCGCGCCTGGATACGGGGCAGAATTCCTGAGATTACGATGGCCGCAACGGCCGCAAAGGCCAGGGTTGCGATCAACCAATGGCGAGCCGATCCCCCACCACCAACGCCATTCTGCGGCTTCGTGGTCACCGGCGTCATAAGTTCGTCTTGTTCTTCAACCTTCATAAAAGGAACTCCCTGATGCCCCTAGTGCTTGGCCACTGCTTTGGCAGCCTGTCGGCGGCCATGCAACAGACTGAAGAATACGGGCACAAAGAACAATGTCGCCACGGTCGCCAACAACAGACCGCCTATTACCGCCCGGCCGAGTGGAGCATTCTGCTCGCCGCCTTCGCCCAGCCCCAACGCCATCGGCACCATACCGATAATCATAGCCAGCGCCGTCATAATCACCGGACGGAAGCGGGTGAACCCCGCGTTGAGGGCGGAAAGCACCGCATCGCGGCCCTCTGTCATCTGCTCTTTCGCGAAGCTTACCACCAGAATGCTGTTCGCCGTGGCCACCCCCATGCACATGATCGAGCCGATCAGCGCGGGCACGCTGATGGTGGTATGAGTGACGAAGAGAAACCATACAATCCCAGCCAGCGCGGCGGGCAGCGCAGAAATAATGATGAACGGATCCAGCCAGGACTGGAAATTCACTACGATCAGAAGGTACACCAGCACGATGGAGAACACCAATCCGCTGAGCAGGCCGGTGTAGGACGAGCGCATGGTCTGAATCTGCCCGCGAATGTTGACCTGCGCCCCGCGCGGCGCGTCCTTCTTAGCATCGTCCACTATGCGGGTAATCTCCCGCGACACTGCTCCCAGGTCGCGTCCTTGCACCGAGCCATAGATATCGATCAGAGGCTGGATGTCGTAATGGGAGACCACGCCCATCCCTACACTCCGGTTAAAAGACGCCAGACTGGCGAGGATCTGCGGGCTGGCATTGCTAGGACCTGAGACGGGAATGTTTTCCAAGTCCTGGAGAGATTGCACCCGGTACTGCGGGGTTTGGGTCGCAATCGAGTAGCTCACGCCAGTCTTCGGATCAAGCCAAAACTCGGGAGTGGTCTGAAAACTGCCGCTGAGCGAAATCAGAAGATTGCTGGCCACATCGCGCTGCGTGAAGCCGACCTGCTGGGCTTTGGTTCGGTCCACATCCACATTCAGGTAAGGCTGATTGAAAGGCTGCTGAATGTGGAGGTCCACGATTCCCGGGACTTGCCGAATCTGGGTCAGCAGGCGGTTGGCAAATTCCCGGTTGCCCTGCAGATTGTAGCCTGCGATCTGCACGTCGACGGGAGCGGGAAGCCCAAAATTCAGCGTCTGGCTGACGATGTCGGCAGGCAGAAACGAAAACGTTACGCCGGGAAATTCCCTGGTCAATTTCAGCCGGAGATCGTGGACGTAGTCTGCGGTGGGATGGTGGTTCGGCGCCAAGCTGACCAGAATGTCGTCATCGGCAGTTCCGATCGGAGCGGAGTTGCTATAGGTCAGATTGATGCCGCTATAGGGCAGGCCGATGTTGTCGATGATGCTGGAAATCTCCGCCGGCGGGATCTCCTCGCGGATCGACTGCGAGACCAAATCAGAGAGCCGCGCCGTCTCTTCGATGCGTGTACCGGTGGCGGCGCGCAGGTGCAGTTTGAACTGGCCGGTGTCCACCGCAGGAAAGAAATCCTGCCCGAGCCAAGGAATGAGGAACACCAGCGAAGCAACGCACGCGGCAAAAAACCCCGTCAGGAACACGCGCCGGTGGTGCAGACAGCGTTCCAGCAGGTTGCGGTAGCGTTCCCGGAAGCGCTCAAAAGCGTGCTCGAACCGGATCTGCATACGTACCAGCGGATTGCGGCTGGGCGGCGGAGCGTGGCCGCATTCCTCTTCATGGCCGCGCAGCAGGTACTTGGCCATGGTGGGCACCAGGGTCCGCGAAAGCAGATACGACGCCAACATGGCAAAGACCACGGCTTCGGCCAACGGCACAAACAGGAACTTGGCAACGCCGGTAAGGAAAAACATGGGCACAAACACAATGCAGATCGCCAGGGTGGATACGAACGCGGGAACAGCGATCTGCTGGGCGCCGTCCAGAATCGCGTGCTCGACTTCCTTGCCCTGCGCCAGGTTTCGGTTGATGTTCTCGATCTCCACCGTGGCGTCGTCCACCAGGATGCCGACGGCCAGCGCCAGGCCGCCCAGGGTCATGATGTTGATGGTCTGCCCCAAGGCGCTCAGTACGATGACCGAGGTCAAGATCGAGAGTGGGATGGACGTCGCAATGATGAGAGTGCTGCGCCAATTGCCGAGGAAGATCAGAATCATCAACCCGGTGAGACAGGCAGCGATGACGGCCTCCTTTAATACGCCATCAATCGAGGCGCGCACAAAGATCGATTGATCGGCGAGAGGCTCAATGTGTAGTTCGGGCGGCATGCCGGCCTCAATCTGCGGCAGCAGCGCCTTGACTCCCGAAATCACGCTGAGGGTGGAGGCGTTCCCGGCCTTGAAGATGGTAAGCAGCGTCGCCCGCCGGCCGTTGACGTGCACGATGTTGGTCTGCGGCGGGAAGCCATCGCGCACGTTGGCCACGTCGCGAATGTAAATGGTGTTGGCTCCGACGGTCTTGATGGGGAGCTGGTTCAGCTCCGGCACGGTGCGTGGGCTGCCGTTGATCTCTACGTTGTACTCGAAGCTGCCAATCTTGGACGTGCCCGACGGCAGAATCAAGTTCTGGGCGCTGATCGCGTTGACCACATCCAGCGCCGACAGGCCTTTGGACTGCAGCGCAGCGGTGTCCAAATCCACCTGGACCTGGCGCTGTTTGCCACCATACGGCCAAGGAATCGCGCAACCGGGGACGGTAATCAGACGGGTGCGGATGAAGCTGGTACCGTAGTCAAACAGTTGCTGCTCCGAGAGCTTTTGCCCGGAAAGGGCCAACTGCAGAATGGGCACGGTCGAAGCGCTATAGGTGATCACCAACGGCGGCGTTGTCCCCGGAGGCAAGAACCTGAGCCCTGTCTGGGAAATGGCCGTCACCTGGGCCAGCGCCTTGTCGATGTCGGCGTTGGGCTGAAAGAATACCTTGACCACCGCCACGCCGTTGAGCGATTGCGACTCGATGTGCTGGATGTTGTCGACCAGCGTGGTCAGGGCGCGTTCGGTCTGGGAGACAATCCGGTCTGACATCTGCTGCGCGTCCAGGCCCTGATAGCCCCAGACAATGCTGACCACCGGAATGTCAATGTTGGGGAAGATGTCGGTCGGGGTGCGAAGAATTACGATCGGGGCGAGAATCAGCAACAGCAGCGCGACAACTACAAAGGTATAAGGCCGTCGTAACGCCAGTCGGACAATCCACATAATTTCCTCGGAGCGCGCAGCACTGGAGACCGCTCTCGTGCGGACCAGTATGAAACGTATGTATCAGGATTCGCGGCGCAGGGTCTATCCGAATCCAGACAGGTGATCCCGGTACCTGTATGGTCAAACTGACATATTGTATTGGATTGAGCCGGTTAGGCGGGGATGCAGAGTTTGTATGTAAAGATTTGTAGAGGGTTGACCTGACTTCTGACCTCTGACCCCTGACTACTTAGTTGGGTTTTCGGGCCTTGCCGTCAGAGAGGAACTGCAGCAGGGCGGTGTCGGCGGCCAGGCGGAACTTTTCTGCCGCCAGGCGTGGGCTTCCCGCAGCATCCGCGGTGGGTTTTTGGCGAATGCTCTCCCGCAACCGCTCGCCTTCTTCCGATTCGTTGGTCATCACCTGTACGTAGAACCAGAGGAAGTGGCGCATCTGGTCAAGAGCCGTTTTGAGCACCTGCAGCGACTCCATCTCGGGTAACTGGCAGAGGGCTTCCATCAGCTCAGGATCGCCCGGCGCCTGCATGGCCGCACAATTCAGCGATTGCTGGATGGCGCGCAAGTCTTCAGTCACCCGCAGGATTCGGAGATGCACATCGTCCAGAATCTCGTCGCTTTGCATGGGGCGCAGTCTCCCGGCAGATACACCTCAACATCTCATCGGCGGGACGGTGCGAATAGATGTCCCATGTGCATGCGCTTTCGTAATTCGAGCAATTACCTTGGTAGAGGAGACCTTTGCCGACCAGTTCTTGCGATGGAGTGCCTAGGCGAAAAGTCCGGCGGAGGCGCGTATTTCGGGCACTTCCACGATGCGCAGGCCCCGGCTGGGATTTTCGACTGCGTCCACCAGAGCCCCTTTCATCTGCGCCAGAGTCACCAAACCAAGCCGCCGTGCACCTTCGCGTGTCGAGGGTAACCGCTCCATCAGCCAGTACATCGGTAACAGAACATATGGCCATCGGTGACCGGGCCCGAGAACGTACCAGGGGCGAAGAACGGTTGCGTTCATGCCGCTTCGCCGGAGCAGGGCCTCGCACTCGGACCGAACTTCGATGTACGCCTTCATCATCGGCGCGGGCTGGGCGACGCTCAGATAGACGAAATGCTGAATACCGGCGCCAGAAGCGGCTTTGATAGCGCCGCTGGCGGAGGCAAAGTCGATGGTGCGGAACTCGGCGGCCTTCGAGGGGCTGGGATGGGCGACTCCGACCAACTGCACAAACGTATCGGCAGGTTGAATACTCGCGGCGTACGAGTCACCATTGAGCGCGTCGCCGAACACCACCTGGCAACCTGGGGGCAGTTTGCCTTCTGAGCCAGTTCGGGCCAACGCCCGTACCTGGTGGCCGCGGCGCAAAAGCTCAGCAATCAGGGACCGGCCCATGTAGCCGGTGCTGCCGGTGATGAAGACGCAGCGGGGTTGTCGGTTCATTGCACGCTCCCGAATCAGTACGCGTGATTGCGGGCTAACGGATCTCAGCTCTCGGAGGCCACTTTCAAATCTGGTTGCGAGGCCTTGCCAAAGTCGCCTTCCCAGCGCGCAATGACCACGGTCGCCAAGCAATTTCCCACCACGTTCACTGCCGTGCGGCCCATGTCCATCAACTGATCAATGCCCAACAGTATGAAGATCGGTTCGGTCGGCAACCCCACAGTTGCCGCTGTCGCCAGCAGGACAACAATGGCCGCACGGGAGACCCCAGCCACCCCCTTGCTGGTCAGCATCAGTACCAGCACGATATAGAGCTGTTGTCCGAAACTCATGTGTAGCCCAGCCACCTGCGCAATGAACACCGACGCCAACGACAGATAGAGTGCCGAGCCATCCAGATTGAAGCTGTATCCCGTCGGCATAACGAAAGCTACAATCGGCCGGGGCACACCGAATTCTTCCATGCGTTCCATGGCCCGTGGCAGTGCAGCCTCGGAGCTTGCGGTGCCAAAGGCAATCGACGCCGGTTCGGCCACGGCCCTGATGAAACGCGCGACCGGGACCTTGGCCAGAAGCGCAACGGGCAGCAGCACCAGCATCAGAAACGCCGCCAGCGCACCGTAGAGAGTCAGCAGCAACTCTGCGAGGTTCCCGAGAATACCGACGCCGGTCGAAGCCACCGTATAAGAAATCGCGCCCAACACTCCCAACGGCGCGAACAGCATCACGATGTTGGTGAACTTGAACATCACTTCGGTAAGGCTTTCGGCGAAGGCCAGCATGGGCCGCCGCTTCTCTTCTTTCTTGACCATCACCAGCGCGATCCCGAAGAGGATGCTGAAAACTACAACTTGCAGGACCTGGTTCTCGGCAACAGACCTGGCGATATTCTCTGGGAAGGCATGCAGGATGGTTTCGCTGGGAGTGAGCTTCTCGATCTTCACTGTCTCAGCCGGGTTCGGCGGAATCAGGGCTCCGACTCCCGCCTTGCTGAGGTTGATGGCGGCGAGTCCAATCAACAGGGCCAGTGTGGTCACAACCTCGAAGTACACCAGCGCCTTGATCCCCATGCGCCCAACCTTCTTGAGGTCGGAGTGTCCGGCAATACCGCTCACCAGCGTGGCAAAGATTAACGGAGCAATGATGACCTTGATCAGCCGCAGAAAGATCTGGGCAAGCAAACGCAGGCTGACGGCAAACGCCGGAAAGTCATGGCCAATCTCTCCACCCAGCAGCATGGCCACAAAAATCCACTTGGTCAGGGAGGGCCGGAAGCAGGCATAGAGCACCAACGCGGCAAGCGCCAGCCACCGCGTGGCGGTCAGCGTGGCAACAATGGCACCAGCGACGGGAGAATTGAGGGCGGCGGCAGACGCCGTAAGGATGAGCAGAATAACGACCGCAACTGCCGCTGTGCGTCGCATGCGCAGATACATTATCAGAACTCGTCTGCTATAGCGCAGGCCCCCCGATGCGACTCCGCAGCCTGTCCTTGTTGACTACCGCACTTAGGTGCTAGCCTACGCCCCCATGGGGTTTCGCCGACTTGCGCTCTTCATGTTGTTGGTGAGTGCTCACTTCGCTCGGGCCTCCAATGCACCGGCGGGCATTCTTGAGAGAGATGTTGCGGTTCCCATGCGCGACGGGATTGTCCTCCGTGCGGATGTAATGCGGCCCACAGCGGAAGGCCGCTTCCCAACCTTGGTCTATCGCACGCCCTACGGAAAGCTGCCCGCCCTCAAGGACTACACCACGTTTCAACACGCAGTCGAGCGAGGGTACGCCGTGGTGGTGCAGGATGTTCGCGGACGCTACGCCTCCGCCGGCGAGTTCCGTCCCTATGAGAATGAAGGGCGGGATGGCTACGACACCATCGAATGGGCGGCGCGCCAGCCGTGGTCGAACGGAGAGATCGGAACCTTCGGTCTGTCTTATCCCGGCGCCGTGCAGTGGCTCGCGGCGGTGAAGACCCCGCCTCATCTCAAGGCGATGGTTCCCGCCATGACGTTTTCGACTCCCCAGAACTTCTTTTATGCAAACGGACTGTGGGACCTGTCGTGGATTGAGTGGATCTGGGACTACATCGCCCCCGACATCCGCGCTAAGAAGAGCCTACCGGGCCCGAAAACCGACCAGGAAGCAGTCGCGGCCTGGCCTGCAGCGCGAGCGAAAATGCAGTACGCCCTGCCGTTGAATCAACTCGAAGAGCTGCGCGGCATCGCCCCTTTTTACTATGACTGGCTTAGCCATCCGCCGGAGGACTCTTGGTGGGACTGGGCTGAGTTGCGCAACAAGTACAGCCGCGTGCATGCCGCCGTGCTGAACCTGTCCGCCTGGTATGACGATAACTACGGCCCGGAGGGAGCGACCACCAACTTTGCTGGGCTGTTGGAGTCGAGAGGCAGA
The DNA here is from genome assembly GCA_020073105.1 of Terriglobia bacterium. Lineage (GTDB taxonomy): Bacteria > Acidobacteriota > Terriglobia > Terriglobales > Acidobacteriaceae > JAIQFW01. Next base: position 5,712 of record JAIQFW010000011.1, on the reverse strand, counting down.
AACGATGCCCGAACCCACTTGCTGCTGGGGCCCTGGGTGCACGGGGTAGGGTCTACGGGGAAAACAAAAGCCGGGCAGCGCGAATTCGGGCCCACTGCTGCCATCGACTACGACGAAGTAATCCTCCGCTGGATGGATCATTATCTGCGCGGCGTGGCTAATGGAGTAGAGACGGAAAAGCCGGTGCGTTACTTCGTCATGGCGGAAAATCGGTGGCGCAACAGCGACGTATGGCCGCCCGCCGCGACGCCAACGACCTACTATCTCGCCGCTTCGAGCGGCCGCAAGAACGATGGTGTACTGTCGGTTTCGGCGCCCAAAGCGACGGGGCGGGCTATGTCGTTCATGTCCGATCCTGTCAACCCGGTGACTAATCCCTATGATTCGTCGGGAGCGCATGACTATCATGAGCTTGCCAAACGAAGCGACGTTCTCACCTTCGATTCGATGCCGCTGACGAGCGCCCTCGAAGTCACCGGCCCGATTCGCGCGAGGGTCCATCTGTCTTGCGATTGCCGGGATACCGATCTCTGGGTGCGCCTGCTCGATGTGGCGCCAGATGGCACCGCGATGAACCTGATGAGCCCGGGGCTGGATGCGCAGCGAGCCAGCTATCGCGATCTGAAGGCCGGACGGCAGTTGCTGGTACCTGGCAAGGTGTATGAACTACAGTTCAACAATCTGATTACCAGCAATGTCTTTCAAAAAGGCCATCGTATTCGAGTGCAGATTTCGGCCACGTTTTTCCCCAACTTTTCGCGTAACCTGCACACGGGAGAATCCGAAGCAGTATCGGCAAAAATGAAGAAGGCAACGATCTCCATCTACGCGGACTCCCGGCATCCGTCAAAAGTTGTGCTACCCATTGTGGTGAAATAGACGTGCAATGTACAGCGCGGAGGCCCTCGGCCACAAGTGAGCTCCGATATAATTTCCCCGATTCGAAACTAGCCCGGAGGAATCTTGCCCACACGTTACCGGCTTCTGCTGTCGCTGACGTTCTTCGCTTCTCTGCCCGCCTTCTCGCAACTTGCGCCAGTGCTCGGGCAGATCGACCTGCCTCATCGTTATTACTACCGGGAAATGTACTTGCCGCAGCTCACTACCGGGCCCAGTTCGGCTGCCTGGTTGCCGGATTCACAAACGCTTGTGTTCTCGATGGCAGGGTCGCTGTGGGAGCAGAAGCTGGGTTCGGAGGTAGCCCAGCAGCTCACTGCCGGGCCGGGTTACGATTACCAACCCGATTGTTCGCCCGACGGCCGGTGGGTGGTGTTCGATTCGTACAACCACGACGCCATTGAACTGTGGGCCCTGAATCTTGAAAACCGCCAAACCTACCAACTCACCCGGGCTGGCGCGGTCAACGTCGATCCGCGATTCTCGCCCGACGGCAAGCACGTAGCTTTTGTCTCGACTGCATACCACGGACGATTCCATATCTTTACCGCTGATTTCAACGGTGGAGCCCTGGCCAACGTGCAGCGGTTGACCGGCGAAACTCGCGGCGACGTGCCACGTTTCTACTACAGCCAGTTTGATCACGAGATTAGCCCGGCTTGGTCGCCGGATGGAACCGAACTGCTGTTCGTCTCCAATCGCGGCCACATTTACGGCACCGGCGGCTTCTGGCGCATGAAAGCCGAGCCTGGAGCCGAAGCTCATGAGATTCACTACGAAGAGACTGCCTGGAAGGCCCGTCCGGAGTTTTCTCCCGACGGCAAGCGGATCGTGTATGCGTCTTATCTGGGAGGGCAGTGGCACCAGCTGTGGCTGATGCCGTCGCAAGGCGGAGACGTGTTCCCCATTTTCTACGGGGATTTCGACAACACCAATCCACGCTGGTCGCCGGACGGTAGCAAGATCGCATTCATCTCGAACCGTGGCGGGAATACCTCGCTCTGGATCCAGGAGGTTGTCGGAGGTGTTCACACCCAACTCGCCAGCAAGCAGCGGTGCTTTCTGGGATCGAGAGGTGTTCTGACAATTAGGGTCTTGGATTCATCCGGCCATCCGACGCCCGCGCGCATTTTTTTGACCGGTGAAGACGGCCGCGCCTACGCCCCGGCCGAAGCCTGGATGCAGGCGGCGGATAACTTCGTGCGCGCAGAGCGGCCATTTGAGGAACATTACTTTCACACCGCAGGAAAGGCTGAAGTCAGCGTTCCGGCGGGACAAATCACAGTGGAGATCATGAAAGGTCTCGAATACGCGGTCGAGAGGAAGCAGGTGCAGGTTCCGGCCGGGCAACGCGTCAGCCTCAGCATCCGACTGAAGAGGCTCGACATTCCTGCGGATCCCGATTCCCGCTGGGCCAGCGCTGATCTGCATGTCCACATGAATTACGGCGGGGCCTACCGTAACACGCCGGCCCATTTGCTGGAGCAGGAGGAGGCCGAAGATCTCTCGCTGGTCGAGAACTTAATCGTCAACAAGGAGCAGCGCATTCCCGACATCGCCTACTTCAGCCCCAAGCTCGATCCGGTTTCCACGCGTGACCACTTTCTGTTTCACGGGCAGGAATATCACACCAGCTACTGGGGACACCTGGGACTGCTGAATCTCACGCGCAATTACCTGCTGCCCGGCTACGCTACCTACGGCAATACTGCCGCAGCCAGTCTGTTCCCCACAAACGCAACCGTGGCCGATCTGGCGCACCAGCAGCAGGGACTTGTCGGCTATGTTCATCCCTTTGACTTTGTGCCCGATCCAGTGAAAGATCCTACGCTGACCCACGGCGAGCCGCAGGATGTCGCTCTCGAGTTGCCCGTCGATGTGGCGCTCGGCAAGGTGGATTACATCGAAGCCCTGGGCTTCAGCGATCACAAGGCGACTGCCAACGTCTGGTATCGCCTGCTGAACTGCGGGTTTCACCTGCCAACGGGCGCCGGGTCGGACACGATGGCCAATTACGCATCCTTGCGTGGACCTGTGGGCCTGACGCGTGTGTATGCCCGCATCCCATCGGGCACGCTCGACATCACGGCTTGGCTGGATTCGCTTAAGCAGGGGCACACCTTCGCAACCAATGGCCCGCTGCTAGGATTCACGCTGGGCGGCAAAGAAATAGGAGACGAGGTGAAGCTTCCGGCGGGTGAAAACAAGGTGAAATTCACCGCTTGGATGCGGTCGATTGTTCCGGTCGATCACCTGGAGGTCGTCTGTAACGGAGAGGTAGTGCGAGCATTGAAACTGAGCGGCGATCGCGAGTCGGCCAACATTGAAGATGCGATTCCTATCTCGCACAGCGGATGGTGTCTGCTGCGCGCCGGGAGTGACAATCCCGAGCACCCGATCCTCGACCTATACCCCTACGCAACCACCAGCCCGATTTATGTGAGCGTGGCAGGTTCCACTCCAAAGGCGGCCGAAGACGCGGCGTACTTCATTGCGTGGATTGGACGGCTCGAGGAGGCAGTGAAAGCGAACCGGGACTGGAACACAGAAGCAGAAAAGACGGCCGTGCTGAGGATGCTGGACGAGGCGCGGGAGATATACAGGAAATTGCAGTAGAAACTCGCCGCTGATTCACGCAGATGCACGCTGATAAACCCTAAAAGTTTGATCTGCGTTGATCTGCGTGAATCAGCGGCGGTCTTGGCTAGGCCTTTGACTCCATCTCCAGCAAAGTCTCTTTGCGCTTGATTCCCCAGCGGTAGCCACCCATCTCCCCGCCCTGTCGAACCACGCGATGGCACGGGATGGCCACTGCTACCGGGTTGGTTGCACAGGCCCGTGCCACTGCGCGGGTCGCTGAGGGTCGTCCAATACCCTTGGCAACGGCGGCATAGGAGCGCGTCTCGCCAAACGGAATCTTTTGCAGATACGACCACACGCGGCGCTGGAATGCTGTCGCCTGAATGTCGAGCGGGAGAGCTGAGTTCAGGCTCTGGCCGCGCATCTGGCGAAGCAGATTTTCCTTCCAACCTTTCAATGCGCTATCGTCGCGACGGCGATTCGCGAAAGGAAATTCGTGCCGCAGCCCCTGTTCGAGTTCTTCGTCCGAATCGGCGAACTGGATGGCACAGATCCCTTTGTCAGTGGCCGCCACCAGCATGCGTCCCAGGGGAGAAGCTGCGCAGGTGTAGCGGATCGGTGCGGCGATGGCGCCGCGGCGGTACTTGTCGGGCGTCATCCCGAGCTGCGAGGCCGTCCGCTCATACAGGCGGCTGCTGGAGCTGTAGCCTGCGTCGTACATGGCTCGGGTGACCGAATGTCCAGCGCGTAGATTGCTCTTGAGCTGGTTCATGCGGCAGGAGTCGGCATAGGCGCGTGGGGTAATGCCCAGCATCGCCTTGAACTTACGTTGCAGGTGAAAGGGGCTTTGGTGAAATTCCGCTCCCAGGCGCTCCAAAGTGAGTGGCTCGTCGAGATGCTGCTCAATGTAGCGGCAGATCGCTCGCACCATGCCCGCCGGTCCATGGGCCATCGCTCTGGGGCGGCAACGCAGGCAGGCACGATAGCCGGCTCTTTCGGCTTCGTCAGGGCGGCGGAAGAACGTCACGTTCTCGCGCCGCGGACGCCGCGACGGGCACGAAGGCCGGCAGTAGACCCCGGTCGAGGACACAGCAAAAACGAAGCTGCCATCCTGGCTGGCGTCGCGCGCCTCGACCGCTTGCCACCATTGGCTGTCGTTGGTCCGCGCCATGACTGTGGGTTCCGTCAGGTTGAGTATCGCATTGGTTGTCATAGTGAGGAAAGATTAGGCCAAGCGGCCACAGTGGGCCATCCGGATCTTGCGGTCAAAGCAAGATTGATGCTGATATGCTGAGGAAGCAATTTTTGTCATGCTGAGCGAGGATTGCACTTCGCGCAGCGAAGTCCAAACGCAGTCGAAGCATCCCTGCCTGCTCCCCGGGATTTGCCGGGAGTAGGGATTCCTCGCGGCTGAAGCGGCTCGCAATGACACACTTTCGGTTCGCAGTTCTCGGTTCTCAGTTAGCGGCGTTCTGCCTGATGAGTCTGGCTAGTGACAACCCGCCCGTCGCCCCCTCATCCGAGGCGGTCGCGATCTACGTTGACCACGAAATCGCCCTCAATGCCCAACATTCTGCAGCCGAGTGGCAGAACGCTAGCCCTATTTCTTTCTCAGCCGACTGGCAAGGGAAGAACTCCGATCCCGCACGTGAAACCCAAGTCCGTATCTTGTGGTCGAAACAAACTCTTTATTTGCGGTTCGAGTGCAGATATCGAGAGCTGTTTCTCTTCCAGGATTCCGACCCCAACGGGCACCGCGACCACTTGTGGGACCGCGACGTGGCAGAAGCTTTCCTGCAACCCGATCCATCACGCGAGCGTTTCTACAAAGAGTTTGAGGTCAGTCCCAATGGAATGTGGATCGATCTCGACATTTTCCCCGGCGGAATGTCGGACTTGAAGAGTGGCTTGCGACGGTCGGTGGTTCTCGATGACAAAGCCCACACCTGGGCCGCCGAACTCGCAATTCCCATAAGCGCGTTAACCAAGCGGTTTGACCCGTCTGTGATCTGGCGGGCGAATTTCTACCGCGTCGAGGGCCCCAAAGAACCTCGGGCATATCTTGCCTGGCAGCCCACACACACAGAGAACCCAAACTTCCACGTTCCCAGCGCCTTTGGGAGACTGCGGTTTGCGACTTCGTCGAAGTGAAGTGTCGAGGCCTTAATCGACCGCAGGCTTCATCAATCCGTAGGTTTGAGTAACCCCGGAGCGCTTGCGTAGCTCGCCGAGCAG
>JAIQFW010000195.1 GCA_020073105.1 Terriglobia bacterium | reverse complement strand
CGAATCTGCCAGGCCAGCAGCGGATGCTGTTCGGTGGGATTGTTGCCGATCAGCAAAATCGCCGGCGCATTGAACACCTCGCGCATGGTGGCCGTCATTTCCGGCTTGCCGCTGAGGGCAGCCGCTAGGGCAGGGAAGTCGGCCGTCCTGTGATGGTCGATGCTATTGGTCTTCAGCACAGCACGAGCGAATTTCTGCAGGAGATAGTTTTCTTCGTTGGTGGTGCGAGTCGAGCCCACCACCCCGATTGCCTGTCCACCATCGGCATCACGAATCTCTTTGAAACGTTGGCCAATCAGTTGGAAGGCCTCTTCCCATGTAGAGGGAGTGAGTCGGCCATCCTTGCGGATCAAAGGCTGAGTGAGCCGATCTTGGTGGTTGGCAAAGTCAAAAGCGTAGCGGCCTTTCATGCAGAGAAAGTCGCCGTTGATGCCGCTCTTGTCGCGGTTGTCGCCGCGCACGATTTCCATTCCTGTATCGGCGCGCCGCACTCCCAGAGTCGTCTTGCACCCGTCCGCACAATGAGTGCAAGTCGTGCCCACGTGCTTCATCTCCCAGGGCCGCGTCTTGTAACGATAGGCTCCCGAAGTTAGCGCGCCTACCGGGCAGATGTCGATGCACATGCCGCACTCTTCGCACTCGAGGTGGTCTTCTTTATTAGGGGCGATGATCGAGCTCAATCGGCGAGCGGCGCCAGGGTGTTGGCCACCAGCACCTTCTGGCAGAGGCCGACGATGAAGTACTGTACGCCGAGGCCCACGTGGCTGGTTTTCCGGCGATCGGCGTGCATCTCGTTGCGGATGTCGGCGTAGCGGACGATGGGTCCCGCGATGAGGTGCGGGAACATCAGGATGTAGGCGGCGAACCGCACGGGATCGCGCTCGACCTCGACCGTCCCGCGCTGGACGTCGATGACGTAGCTCACCAGTTGGAACGTGAAGAAGGAGATGCCGAGCGGAAGCGCCTGGTGGATCTCCGGACTGTCGGTGGTGACGGCCATGCCTTCGGTGATCACGGTGGTGCACGCCGTCTGCAGCTTGGGCATCTTCTCGACCTTCACCAGACACATGCGGCAAGCGCCCTGCAGCGACAGATTGGGGTAGTAGCAGAACGACGGCACCTCGATGCCAACGCCCTTGCAGGCTTCGATCAGCAGCGTCCCTGCGGGAGCTGTGACCTTCTTGCCATCGACCGTGATGTTTACGTCAGCCATAAAAACCGTCGTTGGTCCTTGGCCGTTCGTCGTTCGCAAATGCACCGGGGTTGGTCTTGTGCGAACGACCAACGACGAACGGCCAACGACGCTTTTCTAAACCGCTGCCAGTTCGGCCCCCGCCTTCTCAAACGGGCACGGCCGGCCTTCCAGGTGATCCTCGAATTCTTTTCTGAATTTCTTGACGAAAGCAATCGTCGGCATCGCGGCTGCATCGCCCAGCGGACAGAACGTTCTCCCCAGCATGTTCTCCGCGAGATACTGGATGTTATCGATGTCCTTCTTCAGGCCGCCACCATTGTGAAATCGGGTGAGCGTCTTTTCCAGCCAATCCGTTCCTTCGCGGCATGGGATACACCACCCACAGCTTTCGTGCCGGTAGAACTTCATGGTTCGCAGGGCAAACTTCACGATGCAGGTAGTGTCGTCGAGCACAACGACTCCTCCTGATCCCAGCATCGATCCCGCCTTGCCCACGGAATCAAAATCCATCGGGATGTCGATCTCGTCCACGGTGAGAACCGGCGTGCTCGAGCCGCCCGGGACCACCGCCTTCAAGGCGCGGCCATTGGGAATTCCGCCGCCAACCTCATAAATCATCTTCTTGAGGTTGTACCCCATCGGCAGCTCGTAAACACCCGGCTTTACCAGGTGCCCGCTCAGGCAGAACAGGCGAGTACCGCCGTTCTTGGGCGTGCCCAACTTCGCGTACCAATCCGCTCCACCCAGAATGATGTGGGGAACGCTGGCCAACGTTTCGGCATTATTAATGACGGTCGGCCCGCCCCACAGCCCAACCACCGCAGGGAAGGGAGGCCGGATACGGGGAATGCCTCGCTTGCCTTCGAGCGACTCCATCAGCGCCGACTCTTCTCCAACCTCGTACGCGCCCGCACCGCCATGCCAGTAAACGTCGAAATCGTAGCCACTTCCGAAAATGTTCTTGCCCAGAAAACCCTTGGCATAGGCGTCGCGGATGGCCTTCTGCATGATCACTGACAGGTAGCGATACTCGCCCCGAATGTAGATGTAGCCAGTGTGCGAGCCCACTGCGATGCCGGCGATCATCACGCCTTCGATCACCGAGTGGGGATCGTGCTCGAAGATGAGCCGGTCCTTGCAAGTGCCGGGTTCACTCTCGTCACCGTTGCACAGGATGTACTTGGGCTTCGCCGACTGCTTGGGAACAAACGACCACTTCAAGCCAGCGTTGAATCCCGCGCCACCGCGCCCCCGCAACCCGGACTCCTTCACCTGGGTGATAATGTCGTCGGGCTTCATGCTCAGCGCCTTCTGCACGGCTTTGTAGCCGTCGAGCGCGAGGTAGCGGTCGATATCGGTCGCACCCTGGCCGAAGCGCCGGGAGACGACCTTCACCTCGTCGGGATGGGAAACCAGAGAAGCCATCTGAAATTGTTGATTGTTGATTTCTTGATTGTTGATTCTCGCTGCCACTGAGGGCCACTCAATCAACAATCAAAAATCGGCAATCATAAATTCTCTACTGCGTTCCTTTCTTCTTGTACTCGTCCAAAACCTTGTCCAGCTTGTCCGTCGTCAGGTTCTCGTGGAAGTCGTAGTTCACCTGGACGGCCGGCGCCCAGCTGCAAGCGCCGATGCACTCGACTTCTTCCAGCGTGAACATGCCATCGCCGGTCGTGCCCTTATGGCCGACATCGAGCTTCTTCTTGCAATGGTCCAGCAACTCCTCACCGCCGCGCAGCATGCAAGCAATATTGGTGCAAACCTGCACGTTGTACTTGCCCCGAGGCTTAGTGGTCAGCATGGAGTAGTAGCTGATCACGTTGCGCACCTCGAGTTCGGTCAGATCCACCCGGCGGGCGAGTTCCGCGATCACCTCGTCGCTCAGATGCCCGATCTCGTCCTGCGCATAAAGCAGGGTCGGGACAAGCGCAGACCGCTTCGTCGGATAATGTGTCAGCATCTCCGCGAAACGCGATTCGAATTCGTCAGAAAACTTCATATCGTTCAATCTCTGTGACCCTCTGTGTCCTCTGTGGTTGTCTTCTTTCTAACCACAGAGGACACAGAGGACACTGAGTTCACTCATCTATCAATTTCACCGAGCACAATATCGATGCTTCCTATGGCGGCCACCACGTCCGCGATCAGCCGCCCTTCGCACATCTTCTCGAGTAACTGCAGATTGGCCAGACACGCCGACCGCATGTGTACTCGATACGGCTTGGCCGTCCCGTCACTTACCACGTAGTAGCCCATCTCGCCACGCGGCGATTCCACTGCTTGATAGACCTCGCCCGCCGGGACCGAGAAGCCTTCGGTAATGATCTTAAAGTGGTAGATGAGCGCTTCCATCTGCGTCTTCATCTTTTCCCGGTCGGGCAATACCACTTTGGGAGCATCGGCCTTGATCGGGCCTTGCGGCATCCCGTCCAGGGCCTGTTGCACGATCGCAATCGACTCGCGCAGTTCCTGCACTCGGCACTGGTATCGCGCGAACACGTCGCCTTCCTGGGCGAGCGGCACTTTGAACTTGAAGTTCTCGTAGCCGGAATAGGGCATGTCCCGCCGCAGATCGATGTCCACGCCGCTGCCCCGCAACGTCGGCCCGCTCGCTCCCAAAGCAATGGCGTCTTCCGCGGTAATCTTTGCCACACCCTTGGTGCGCATCACCCAGATAGGGTTTCCAGTGAGCAGATTCTCGTATTCATCAACCTTGGATGGGAATCGGTTGGCGAAATCCCGGACACGGTCAAAGAAGTCAAGGGGTGGCTCCAAGGCCACTCCGCCGATGCGGAAGTACGAGGTCATCATGCGCTGGCCGCTCACTGCCTCGAACAAGCGCAGAATGTCTTCGCGCTCGCGAAAGCAATAAAGAAAGACGGTCAGCGCCCCAATGTCCATGGCGTGCGTGCCCAACCACACCAGATGGGAATTGATGCGCGTCAACTCGTTGAGCAATACCCGCAGCCATTGCGCCTTCGGCGGAATCTCCAGACCCAGCAGCTTCTCCACCGCCAACACGTAGCACAGGTTGTTGGTCATCGGGCAGAGATAGTCGATGCGGTCGGTCAGCGGCACTACCTGCTGGTAGAACTTGGCCTCGCAGGTTTTCTCGATCCCGGTATGCAGATACCCGATGTCGGGCATGATCCGCACTATGGTTTCGCCGTCAATCTCCAGAATCACGCGCAACACGCCGTGAGTGGAAGGGTGCTGCGGGCCCATGTTCAGGATCATGGTGCGGTCCTGGCCGGGTTCGAGCACGGGGGTGGCGTTCAGGTGGGCCATAGCTAGCGATAGCCCTCCACCGGATAGTCCTTGCGCAGGGGGTGGCCTTCCCAGGTCTCCGGCATCTGAATGCGCCGCAAATAGGGATGTCCGGTGAACCGGACCCCGAACAGGTCGTAAACTTCGCGCTCGAAGAAATTGGCCGATGGCCAAATCGGCGTCACCGACTCGACCGCCGGGCTGTCTCCCGAAAGGCGGACTTTCAAACGCACCCGCTCCTTGTTCGGAATCGAGAGCAAGTGGTACACGACCTCAAATCGAGGTTCTGCGGGATACCAGTCAACGCAGGTTACATCGGCTAAATAATTGAACGGGCATTTGGCATCATCCCGCAGCAGGGCGCAAGCTTCGCGAATCAGGGAGCGTTCCACATAAATGCTCATTTCATCACGATCAAACTTGGCCCCCACCACAGAGGATGGATTCCAACCGCGCAGGCGGACGATGGCCGGATGCTCTTTCAATTGTTCCAGGTCAGTGATGGCAGGAGCGAGCGGCACCTAGACTTCTCCTCTTCCCGAGGACACCGCTCCCCAGTCGAGTACGCCCTTCTTCCAGACGTACCAGAAACCGACCAGGACGATGCCGATGTACACCAGCATCTCCCAGAAACCAAACATCTTAAGTTCGCGCAGGATCACCGCCCAGGGATAAAGGAAGACTGCTTCCACGTCGAACAGGATGAACAGCATGGCCACCAGGTAGAACTTTACCGAGAACCGCTCCCGGGCGTCTCCAACCGGGGTCATGCCGCATTCATAAGGAGAGAGCTTGGCGCGGGTAGGCTTGCGGTAGCCGATCAACCAGGAGAGCACGACGATGCCCGTAGCCAATGCACCTGCTACGATGACATGAATCAACAAAGGCAGGTAACGGGCGAAGTAATTGTCGGGCATAGGGGAGCTAGATATAATTCGCAGCTAAGCGCTGGTTAAACATTCTAGGTTAGATTTCAGGGCAACAAGGTGTCAAGCCACCGCGCCTGCTCTGTCACAAGGCTTTAATAATGCCGGGCAATGTCCGGTCAAACGAGATCCCATGATCTTTGGCTTCAATACCGACATCAAGCACCAGGACACGATCTATCACGTGCAGAGCGAGGCGCGTGAGAATGAACTGTTGCTGCAAACCCAGATCTTCGTGCGCGGACGTTGCATTGGCAAGCGCGCCACTTCCTATGCGGACCAAGCTGCCGGCACCAGCTTCACCGATCAGCAAAAGGAGCAGGTCCTCCGCGATCAGCACCGGCTGGTGCTCGATGCCATTCGGGACGGGCGCGTGGACGAGGTTTTCGACAAGCGCGATACCCCGGAGTCTCTGGCCGCGATCAAGGAACTGGATGTGCAGTGGCTGAATGCCGGCTCGGTGCACTCCGACCGTCACTTGCGGTTGCAGCTACGAGTTACCGAGGCGGGCGCGGGAGTTGAGGGTGCCCGCCTTACGGTTCGTTTCGCCCGGCCCGATGCTGTTCCGTTCTATTCCCAGGCGCTCACTGGAGCGGGTGGAGACGCAGAGATGAAGATTGACGTCGAGGAATCGGCTCTGGCCGATTCCGCCATTCTGGTGCAAGCCAGCTACTCCGGCCGCGCGGCCACCCGCAAGTTCCAATTGCGCAAAGTGGAAGCGTAGCTGGTCCACCAACCCCACTCGTGCGATTGCCACGGCTACTCTTGTGGTCCTTCTCAGCGGCCTCTGCGTTCCGAGGTTTAGGCTTTGAAGGCGCGATAGCCGTGGCCAGAGCTTGTCTCCTGCCCCCACCGCCTGCGACAATTCCATTAGGATGAGACTTCAGATCAATGGTGAGGGCCGCGATTTTCCCGGCCCCCTTTCGCTTACCGGATTGCTGGAGCAATTGGGAACGAAGGCGGACCGAGTGGCGGTGGAGCTCAACCGCCAGATCGTTCCTCGGGAGCAATGGACGCAAACCAGCCTCGGTGACGGCGATCAACTCGAGATTGTCCACTTCGTGGGCGGGGGCTAGCCCCGCATGTCACCGCGCGTAGGCTCTGAAGGCTTGTCATTCCGAGCCGTCCGCAGGCGCATCGCGCCGAGGTAGCCTGCCCTGAGCAAAGCCGAAGGGCGTCGAGGAATCTGCTTCTTTTGGACCACACCCGTACTTCTCTAGTTACCCCCTTATCCACAGTTCGCCTGCTTGACACCCACCGTCTCAAGCCTAAAATGTTTGAAACATTTACCTGTAGGATTGTTTGAAACATCTTAAGGACAAAGTGGAAGAACGGTTCACATCGCGAGAGGTCATTCGCCTGACCGGGATCACGGCCCGGCAACTGCAATGGTGGGACGAGCGCGGCATCGTCTCTCCCGCCCGCGAGGGGCACCGCCGCCTGTATTCCATGGAAGACTTGGCGGAGATCGCGGTGATCTGCGAACTGCGCAGCAAGGGATTCTCCCTGCAAAGGGTGCGCAAGGTGGTGCGCTTCCTGCAGCGTGAATTCAGCAAGCGCTTGGCCGAGACCGTCAGTGGCGCCTCTGAGTACCATCTGCTCACCGACGGCAAGACCCTCTATCTGGAGACTTCACCGCGGCAGATCGTGGACATTTTGAAAAACTCCCGCCAGCCCATGCTGACGATCTGTCTGAGTGACACGGTGCGCCAGGTGCGGGCCGAAATTCGTGCAAAAAAAACTAGCAGCGGTGATTTTTCTCGTTCATTTCGCAAAGCACGGCAGGCTTCATAAGCAGGGAAGTTTGGTTCACAGAATTCGGCCCCACGAGGAGGCTAGATGGTCGGAGAACTGGACGTCCTGAGCGAGTGGATCCCGGAACAGATGTTGCCCGGCACGATCTTTGTGCTGGAGAACGCCGGTCGCCTCGGCGAAAAGGAAGATCCCTACTGGGCGGTGCTGTCCTGCCCCGAGTGCGGAACCCTCGGTCTGATCACCCGCAAGCAAATTGCCGGTCTGCTCCCGGTTATCTGCGGCTCCAAGGAGTGCTCGGCGCAATTTTTCATCAATGACAGCGAAGTGGTAATCCGAAAGCCGTTTTAAATTTGATGTAAGCGCGGGCGTCCTCGCCCGTGCGGTCCTACCTGTGCAACCTTTTGCAGCATTGCCTTCCCCGCTGCTCTGCGGCATAATCTTGGGGCTCGACGGCTCCCCTTCCGAGTGGCCCACTCGAATCCGGGTGGCCCATCTTTGCGCGTTCTTTGCGCAAAGGTGGGATTCCACAGATTTTCTCAGGAGGTTCTCCCATGCAAACTCTGCGCCTGATTCTCACAGTCGCGCTTTTGTCGGCCCTTTCCGCCGGCGCTTCGGACAACGGCGTTGCGGGCTTGTCCAGTTTGCCGGTTGCCGCTCAGGCGAACATTTCGGCAGCATTGGGACGCGACAGCTCCGAGTACTACGCGCGTCCGGTGAGTGGCGGATTCGAGGCCAGCAGCCCAGGGCTTGCCGCACGTTTTACTTCGAGCGGAGTGGAGGTGAGCAGCGGGAGTGCGCATTGGGGATTGGCATTGCGTGGCTACGGTTACGGGAACGCTTTGTGGGGAGTTAATGCGGTTGCGCCGCAAGCCACCAAGAACCGCGTCGAGTACCGGCACGGGACGATGATTGAATGGTATATGAACGGGCCGATGGGGTTGGAGCAGGGATTCACGATCAGCCAGCAACCCGGGAAGGCGAACGGCCAGCCGCTGACGATTGCGCTGGAAACGTCTGGAGATTTGGCGGCGACGGCAGGCGACAGCGGCACGAGGGGTATGTCGATGCGGCCGGCGTGCGCGCGCTCCTCAACGGCTGACTTCCCGTGTGAGCACCCTCACGCCTCCGAAGGAACGGCTCGATCAGGGCGAAGGCACCGGTCTCGGCCGCCCCTGGAACGTC
>JAIQFW010000010.1 GCA_020073105.1 Terriglobia bacterium | reverse complement strand
TGGCGGCGACCAGCACCGACAGGGTGATGGTCATGAGCGAGTAGAAGTACGACGCGTCCTGCCAGGTGCGCATGCCGAAAGGTCCGCCCCAGGATGCCGGTGCGACCATCACCAGCACCGCCGCGGCGACGGCGATGATGGTGGGAACCAGGAAGTTGCGCTTCAGGCTTTCCACGGATGTTTTGCGCCAGGCGAGCAGCGGTCCGAGGGCGGTCAGCAGCAACAACAAGAGCGCAACCGGAATATTGACGCGGTTGAAGAACGGCGGGCCGACCGTGATCTTGTGTCCCTGCACCCACTCGCTGAGGATCGGGAACAGCGTTCCCCAAAGCACGGTGAAGCAGGCGACTAGAAGAATAAGGTTGTTGAACAGGAAGCTGGACTCGCGCGAGATCAGCGATTCCAGCCGGTGTTCGCTCTTCAAGTCTGTACCGCGGACCGCGTGAGCACTGGCGGAAAGCCAGATCGGCTTTCCATCTTTGCGACGGGCTTGATACTCAAAATTCTGGACCACGCCAAGTTCTTCGATGGACCGGATGAATACCGCGCGTAACTCAGGGTCGATGTATTCCTGGTGAGTGATGTCATTGCGCATCGCAATGAGTTCTTCCGGGGAATCAAACCCCAACATGCGGGCCAGGGCGGGGTTTGATGAGATATATTTGCCGTCAGGCGTAGCCTGATAAATACCTTCCACCGCGTTCTCAAAGATGCTGCGGTACTTCTCCTCTGCTCTGCGCAAGGCGACTTCTGCGCGTTTCTGCTCGCTGATGTCTGTAAGAAATCCGATGGTCCCCTTGACCTTGTGATTTTCGTCCCACAGCGGACTGGCGGAGACACTGACGGTGATGGGTGATCCATCTCGGCTTTGCCGGCAGACCTCTATGCCAGTCAGAGTCTCGCCAGAGAGCAGTCTCTCGTGTAGCAATGCGGCTCGTGCCGCTTCTTCCGGAGGAATGATGGGAACAGCCTTGCCGATGACCTCCTTTTCACTCCAGCCAAAGACCGCCTCTGCGGCCGGGTTCCACATCGTCACATGGCCCTTGACGTCCAGGGCGGCAATGGGAACCGGAGATGAGTAGATGCTGGTCTCATTGGCTTTTCGCAGAGCTTCCTCTGCAACCTTCTCCGCGGTGATGTCCCGGGCGACGACTGAGGCGCCCATGACGGTTCCGTCCGAGTCCTGAACAAGAGAAATCGTGAGAGACACATTGAGCACCTTTCCGTTCTTAGCCATCCGCACAGTTTCGAAGCTCTTGATGCGGTGGCCTTTATTGAGTTCCTCCATGATCTGCGGAATCTCGTCAGCCCGTTCGGGAGGGGCAAGAACTGAGATATGCCGGCCGATGACGTCATCGGAAGTGTACCCATACATTGTCTCCGCCCCTTTGTTCCAGCTCGTGATAAGACCATCCAGATCCTTGCCAATGATCGCGTCCTGGGATGACTCAACGATCGCAGCCAGCCAGACCGTCGCTTCCTCCGCCCGCTTGCGGGCGGTAATATCGCGCACATGCACCACAAATGTCGGTTCCTGGTGGATGACAACGCGGGCCACAGTGAATTCCGCTGGGAACTTGCTGCCGTCGAATCGGATCGCGGTGGTTTCAATCCGGCTGCTGACAAGCTCGACCGTAGTCTCTCGACCTGTGCCAAAAAGCTCTTTGCGATGACGCTCCTGCACCGCAGCCGGAAAAACCAGATCAGGCAGGTCCCGGCCCAGAGCCGCCGATCGGCTGATCCGAAAGACCCGTTCAGACGCAGCGTTGAATTCTGTGATTTTGGCTTGTTCGTCCGCGCAAATGATGCAATCCAGCGACGAATCCAGCATTGCCTGCCGAAGAGCCTCGCTGTTCGCCAGTGCCTGCTTGAACCCTCGGGTGTTGCCTGGATCTGCGCCGCGTGTCATGGGTAGAAAGAGAAACAACCCCTTCGAGACGAGGCTGACGCCAACAACCTCATGGTCAGAACCGGTCCGCTCCTCGTCGATTACTCCCCGAGCAGAGTCCGAATTTTTTCATTCAGTTTGTCGAGGCGGAAGGGTTTCTGCAGCACGTCATCCTGCGACTGCGAGTCCGCCACAGCGGCCTCCCCGGCGTCTCCTGACATGTAGAGCACCCTGAGGCCGGGATGCATTTCCAAGAGTTCCTTCGCGACCTCTCGGCCGCTCATGGCGGGCATAACGATGTCGGTGATCAACAGGTCCAGCGGGGAACGCTTGTGCACCGCAATGTTAATGGCTTCAGGTCCTGTCTTGGCCTGCAGGACTTTGAAGCCTTCCATCTTGAGAAACTCGACGGCTGGGACACGCACGGCGTCGTCGTCCTCCACCACGAGGATTGTCCTGGACGCTATTGAGCTCTTGTGGGCGAAGGCCCCTTCTGTTTCTCGAGCCCCTCCCGCGAGAGCCGGGAAATACATGATGAACTGTGTGCCCTCGTCGGGTTCGCTGGAAATGCGCATCAGTCCCCGCGCTTCCTGGACGACGCGGTTGATCGCGGCTAACGCTAGGCTGATTCGGAAGTCTTGACCCTTTGCGCCGGGGTTCGAACCGCGCCGGGGGCCTGCCGGACTCGTTCCTGAGTCACGAACCGAGAGCATTACATACTTTCCCGGAGTTACCGCCTCATTTGCGCCAATAGTTGCTTGGTCAAGGTCGACCGATTGCGTGGTTATCGACAGTTTCCCGCATCCTGCCATTGCATCGCGCCCATGAATGGCCATGAGCATCATGAGTTCTTCGAGTTCTGCCCGGTCGGCCTTGATTCTTTGGAGTTGTGGTTCAAGACTCAGAACAATTTCGATCTGCTCGCCAACCAACTGTCGCAGCAATTCGGTGGTTTCGGTAACTACACAGTTCAGATGCAGAGGGTCCTGGGAAGAAACACGCGTACGGCTGAAGGCCAGCAGTTTCTGAATCAATGATGCCGCCCGCGCGGAGTTGCTCAGCACCTGCTCCAGGCTACGTCTTTCCGCAGGGGGGGCCTTCTTCAACTCTAACTCAGCATAGCTGGTAACAGCCATCATGAGGTTGTTGAATTCATTGGAGATTGCCCCGGCAAGCTCGCCGATAAGGTCAGTCTTCTGGGCGAGTAGTTGAGTCCGGAGATCCGGGTGCAGCTCTCGATTGCGGGCTGCCGCTTCGGCTGGAACGTCCGCCATGCACATCTCCCTGCATTTGCTTTGCTAGCTTTGTAACGATACGTTTCTCCAAAAGGTGACACAACTTACTGAGGTAACCCTGCTGATTCGGTACTCCCTGCAGGGAAGCTCGGGGACTGTTGTCGGACCGCTCAGGCGGCCTCGCGTCCCACTGTTCGTTTTCCAAAAGGAACTGCTTGTCTCTTGGACAGTAAGGCGCTCTTCGTTCTGGGATAAACCATTGCTATGTACGACTTCGAGGTGACTGGAATTTGGCAGCTTGCGTGCCCCCTCATGAGCATGGCCGAACGAATTCTTATCATCGACGACGACGACCAGTTGGCGAATGCATATAAGGAATACCTCTCTGACTGCGGTCACCAGGTAGACTGTGCCCGGGAGCTGGAAGAGGCGCAAGCCCTACTGGCGCACTTTTCCTACTCGGTTGTCATTACTGATCTGCGCCTGACCAAGCTGGGTTTCGGGGGCCTGGATCTGATCAAGCACATTCGAGAATTGGCCCTGAAAACCCGCATTATTGTGTTCACCGGCTATGGCTGGCCCGAACTGAGGGCGGAGGCCACAGCACAACGGGTAGATGCATTTCTCCGAAAGCCCACGCAACTTAAGGAACTGGCAGCAACTGTCGGAGCATTAGTGGGAGTTAAAGCATGACGACGTCCCTTTTGGAAAAGATTTTGGACGACCCGGACGCCCTGTCCGTACGCTTTCAACCGATATTCCGGCTCCGCGCCGGCGTGAGCCAAGTCGACAGCGTCGAGGGCCTGATCCGGGGTCCCCGAGCCACGAATTTCGAAAGAGCTGACATTCTTTTCGACTATGTGCGTCGCAAACACGCGGAGGCTGCGGTCGACCGTAGTTGCATCGTCGCCATCTGCAAAGCCGTGTTGGAATTGCCGCCCGAGTTACGCATTAACGTGAATGTTCATGCTTCGACCCTGGGGCATAATCCTGGATTCGCGGATTTCTTTCGACGCCAGGCCCGCAACCTCTCCCTGTCACTGGACCGGTTCACCCTGGAGATCGTGGAGCACGCCCCGACCTACAACATCCCCAGCTTGACCTGTAGCATCCGTGCTTTGCGGGACCTCGGGGTGCGCATCGCTCTCGACGATGTTGGTCTGGGAAACTCGAACTACCGGATGATCCTCGATTGCCATCCTGACTACTTCAAGCTCGACGCGTACTTCGCCAAGGGAGTGACTCACGACGCCGATCGGCGGGCGGTAGTGAGGTCGGTGATGTGCCTGGCCGAAGAGATGAAGGGGTCGGTAGTGGCGGAAGGGGTACAATCCAGCGAAGACTTGGCAACACTGGGGCAAATGGGTGTGGAACTGTTTCAGGCAGACCTTCTCTGTCCCGCGATGCAGGTGCATGATTTAGCCGCTAAGGGCTTCGTGGGACTCAAGATGGGTTCGACGCCGGCGACAAGGGTTGCCGAGAATGTGCAAGCCTTCGAGCGAGCGCGGCAAAAGCTCTTGGAGCCTGCGGCCAAACAACCGCTCTGCCAATGAGAACGCATTCCCGGACTCTCCCCGTACCGATCGTGCCGGGCGACCACGCCCGAGATCGGAATCCCCCGCTCCGTTAGCCGGGAGATCAACCGTACCGGTTATCTCCCGGTTTCCCGCACGGGCAGTGGGTCCGGGAGTTGTTCCACAGGCTTCTGATCGTTATGGTAATTTGCGGCGCTTAAGCCGAATGCCTTCAGCTTGTTATACAGCGAACTTCTGGTCATTCCCAGGCGGATGGATGCTCGGGCAATGTTGCCGCCTTCTGCACGCAAGGCTTTCTGGATGTGCAGGCTTTGAGCTTCCTTGAAGGTAAGCGCTGACCCATCTTCGAAAACCTCCTCAGGCTTGAACTCCAGTTGCAGGTCCCGGGGTTGAATGGTGTCTTCCTTGGCAAGCAAGACTGCTCTTTCCATCGCGTTCTTCAGCTCCCGGACGTTCCCCGGCCAAGCATAGGCGGTGAGGGTCTTTACCGCGCGATCGGACAGAGTCAGATGCAGGCGGCCGAGGTCCACCGCAATGCGCTCGAAGAATTGTTGCGCCAGGACCGGAATATCCTCCAGCCTTTCACGCAGGGGCGGCACCCGCAAAACCACTGTGCTGACACGAAAATACAAGTCGCTGCGGAACTTCTTCGCCCGCGCGAGCTGGGCTAGATCCTCATGGCTGGCTGCGATCAGCCTTACGTCCAGCTGCCGTTCCTGAACATCCCCTAACCGGCGAAAGCGCTTCTCTTCCAGAATCTTCAGGAGCCTGGGTTGCACCTGCAGATCCATATCTCCGATTTCATCCAGGAACGCGGTGCCGCGCTGGGCCACTTCCAGGAGACCTATCTTGCGTTGCACCGCACCGGTGAAGGCCCCCACTTCGTGTCCGAAAAGCTCGGTTTCCAACAACTCCCGCCCGAAGCCCGCGCAGTTCAGGTCGACAAAAGGTTCTTCGGCTCGCGGACTATGGTCATGCAACCACCTTGCCAAGACCCCCTTGCCGGACCCGGTTTCACCCGCGATCAACACGGGGTAGTCACTGGCGCACACGCGTTCCGCCTGCTCAGCGAGCTGGCGGATGGCGTCACTCTCTCCCAGGAAGGGATTGACGTTCTCTCGTTCTTGACGCACCTGTCCGGCAAGTTGTTTTTGATAGTTGCGCTGGTTCTTCAAAGCGCGCTCTAGGACTACGGCAATGGCGGACATCTCGACTGGCTTGGTTAAGAACTGCTCCGCCCCTTCTTTGATGGCTTCCACCGCCAGTGGAATCGTCCCATTGCCGGTGAGGACAATCAACGGCACCGAGGGGTAGGTCTGCTTCAGGTGAGGCAAGAGATCCAGCGCCGTTCCATCCGGAAGGGAGTAGTCCAACACCGCTGCATCGGGGCAGGATGTCCTAAACACCCGCTTGATACTCTCGCAATTGCCGGCTTCGACGACTCCGTAGCCGAGGGATTGCAGGAACTCGGAGAGCGCGCAGCGGATGGCGGGGTCGTCTTCGCCGATGACGATCGTCTTCTTCGACATACAACTGTTAATCCCCCGACTCAGGCGAAGCCGGCCAGGAGCCACACCGGATGCCCCTGAACGAACTCACAGAGTCCGAACCCACGGTCACTGTTCCTGACAGTCTAACTTCTCCTTGAGGGCCTGACAGATCACCTTGGTAACAGGGGAAGAGGGTATTCGACAAAGCCACGGAAGGGGCCCCAACCACGGACCCCGATCCTCCGGGAAGAGGCAAGCTACAGCCCTCAGGGATCCTCCGACGGCCAACTACCCGTAGTAAACGCCGCACCGTGACAGGGCAGCTTCGACCTACGCGGCGGTGTCAGGAACCGGGACGACCAACGTTCTGCAGTTGTTGTCCAACCCAAATGCGAGCTGCACATCGTGGGGCGCTTCAAATCCGAAATCAAACTCGCCGAAGTCATTGGTTTGCTTGCGCGATAAGGTATTTCCGTCGCACAGGAGGCTCACCGGGACGCCGCTGATTCCGTGAGTTGGCATCATCGAGTCCATCAGTTGACCGGTCAAGACCATCGACTCCGATCCTGGTTTGGGTTGAATGTACATATCGATACAGACACTACCCGATTTATAAAGCAGCTGTCTCGCGCTGGCAGCACTGCCGCGAAAACCGCTGGCTGCGGCCGCGAGGGCGCTGTCAAACACCAGCTTCGCCAGTTCAACCCTCCCGGTTTCAAGTGACCTGATTTTTCGCAGCGCAAAGCTTGCCTTCACGACATGAACTGAGCTTTCCGGCGGCTGCTGATTCGGTTCTTGCTTTGCAAACTCCACAATTTGCCTCCAGACTCCGACATTCTTCGAGCACCGGACGCACCCTTCGTCGAGGTGTTTTTGCATGGCCTTCGCTCGTTCAGGCATTTCAGTCTGGCGAGCAAAATCAATCCAATCCTGTATCGAAAAATGTTCCATGGCATTCCTACCGGCGAACAGGGGAGTTGGCATCAAACATACTAGTCTGGGGAATAAGGGTGGGGATCCGTCCCAAAAATACTGCCAGGGCAAAAATACGTCTCCTCAGGTCACCTGGTGGTAACCACCGCCAACCCGCGGCCGGGAATGCCTGCCTGTAGACAAGCGCCCTTATGGCGCCCCCTTTTCCAGGCGTTGCCGCAACTTTTCGAGGCATCGTCTGCGTGTCAGACCGATTGAGCCGGTCGCCAGGCCCAGTTCCCTCGCGATTTCCTGGTAAGGGCGGGCCGGCACTTCGAAGAAGAGGAACTGCACAAGCTGTCGGCAGCGGGGGGAGAGATCCAGCAGCGCCTGGCGCAAATGTTGCTCCTCCTGCACTTGGGAGATGAGGGCATCGGCTCGCTCGCTATCTTCGGACAGCTTTTGCTCGTCAATCTCTTCCGTAGGGTGGTGTAGTTGTTCCTGCTTTCGATGAAAGCACCTGTTTCGAGTAACCTGGATGAGCCAGCCTCCCAGGGCGTTGGGTTCACGAATGCGCGGCAGCTCCGCTAACAAGTCCATGCAAACTGATTGGAAGACGTCCGCCGAATCCTCTTGAGAAAAACCATACTTAAGAGGGATAGAAAAAATCAGATTCTTGTACTTGTCAATCAAAGCCGACCAGGCTGACTCATTACCCCTAAGGCATTCCTGTATCAGTCGGGAATCGGACCATTGCTCCTCCCGAGTTTCTTTTGCCCTTTTCTGCCCCACGTTCATGCCCGCACCGCCGACCCAGATCTGGCGAGGCGGGGCGCGTCAGGTGCCTTTCCCAAAACGAGCGCAGATCGCATGTTCGCCGAGGAAAGACTCTTGCCTGAACAATTTCCGGTGGCGTTACAGGTAGAGGAAGGAATCGCCTCGGGTGAGCCGTGCGCCCGGCATTCTGCCACGGTCATCTCCTGGTCTCCTCGTGTCTCAGCTTCGGATAGGACCCGAGACACTTTCCAGCGGAACCCGAGAGTCGTTTCTGCTTGACAGCTTTACACGACACTTGAACCAAGTCAAAAGGTAGTGTTCTGTATGTTACGAATTCGGAACAGAACTTCTCCGCATGCCGGAACGTGACGTGGCGGGAGCGGGCAAGAAGCATCCGGATGTTTGATTTCCAAATTTCAATCATCTCGATCCGGACATCCGTATCGCGAAGCCTCGCTCAAGTCATTGCAAGCACGGGGGGATTCACGCGCCGTGAAACCTGGCGCCGGAATTGCTTGAAAAGCTGGCATGTTGAACTTGTTTGGTTCTCGGCACAGCGAACGCAGTTCCAAGTCTCGGGCACTGGCCCCCTCCCCCAACCGTGTCGAATGTGCCACCAACACACCCACGCAGGCGGGTGAATTGTTGAGACGCTTCAATCCCAGATTGGTTGGATTCGGAATCGTCGATCCGCGGGGCGCCAGCAGCCTAGCAAGTGAGGCCGCTGGCTCCCCTGGCCACTACCTTCGTTGCAAGGGCCCGGAGGAACGGGTATGAATTCGTCGAAGCTCAGCTTGGTGCCCTTGCAACTCGCAAGCCTTTGCCTTGACTGCGAGATGATCACGCCCGCTCACGGGAGATGCATTGCTTGTGGTTCCGCTGCCTTGCTGAACGTGGCGAGGACGTTGAGCCGGTCGAGTACCATACACGTCCACGGCAGCGTAACTCTGCCGGTTCCCCATATGGCATCCGGCAAGATAGCTCGTTATGGGGACTTTCTCCAGAGCACGTGAGACTTGGGCAATACTTCTCCCCGCAAGTTCGTTCCCTCCGCTACTTCAGCGGCGAAAACGAACCGCTTGATGAGGGGTGAGGTTGAAACGAGTGACCTCTATGTCTAGATAACTTGTGATTCGCCACTCAACACGAGTTGCCGTAGTGGGGGTCGGGAAACGGACGAGATGAAGATACTCTTGATCGAAGACAGCAGGGTGCTCCGGCTCATTCACGAAAGAGCATTCATCAAGGCTGGATACGAGGTCACCAGCGGCAGAGACGGCGAAGAAGGTTTGCGGATCGCTCGCCAGGAAAATCCCGATCTCATCGTCCTGGATATGATGCTGCCAAAAATCGCGGGTCAGGATGTCCTGCGGACACTTAAGCGGGATCCCCGGACGAAGCACATTCCCGTGGTGGTTTTGAGCGGCATCTCCCAGACGAATGCGGCGAAGCTGATGGATGAGGGGGCGGTTGAGTTTGTCGAGAAGACGGACGGCCTTCTGGAGAACAATTCAGAGGGGGTGGTCAAGACAATCGAAGTTGTCTTAGCCAAGACGAATCAACTGAGGGAAATAGGCTGGCACTGAACCATTCCGTGCGACAACCGACTTGCCTCTCGGCACGCCGAGACACCCAAAGAATCGAGGAACCAAATGGTATCGACGCCTCTGTTACGGAGAAGTCTAGGTGTGAGAGTGATGAGCTTACCGACAGCACCCTCCTTCGCCCATTCGCTGCTCGTGTCCCGGGACCCGGCAACCATTGAGCAAATCACCGATGCCATGGCGAGACTCGCCATTGCCACCGAGGTTTGTGTTGACGTTGCCAGTGCCCGGCATGTGCTCCATACCAAGAAGTTCGACGCGGTTACGGTGGACTTTGGCTTGAGCGAACAGGCCCCCGGTATCCTGGGAGAGATGCGCATTTCCCCGTCAAACCGGACTGCTCCAGCCATCGCAATTACTCGCAGTAAGAGCGACCTCGCGTTGGCATACTGTGCGGGTAGCAACTTTACGCTCGAGAGACCATTATCGGCGGATTCATTGAGCCGTACGCTAACCGCCGGCTATGGATGGGTGGTACGCGAACGCCGGCGCTACTTCCGTTGCCGGGTCCGGACCCGCATCGTGATGCGGAGGGTCGATATGCGCCAGGCACAATCCCACACCGTAAACATCAGCGAAGGGGGGATGGAGATCGCGTACGTACCAGCCAAACTCGTCCCTAAAATGCGGATACTCGTGGAATTCATGTTGCCGGGCCGGACGGAGAACTTCAGGGCCGTGTGTGAGACCTGCTGGCGGGGCGAACGAGGTCGCGCCGGTCTGAGATTTCTTCTTCTACCTCTCGAACAACGATGTGATCTGCAGGAGTGGCTGGCAGAAAGGCTGGAAGAGAGCTTGCCGGAGTCGATTGCGTGGAGATTCCGGGAGGCGAACGATCGGTTCCGCTCCGGACCCGTAGCCGTACCTCCGCCTCCATTCCTTTCTGGCGCGATCTCTTGACCGCGTTGACATGGCGCACAACAAGCGTTTCGGTCGCTTAGCGGTGTTTGCTGGTGGTCGTCATCGCTAACCCACCCAGAATCGTCGGATGGCAAGCAGGTAACCCGTCGCACCCGCAGAATCCCCTACAGGGGACAGCTGTGGGCATTGACCCTCCTAATCCGGCCAGACCGCTCGCTTCGTCATTACCTCGGTAACTTATCGTCTCAAAGAATGTCCGTCACAATCTGCTGAATACGTACTAGTGAGGGGTCCTCAAAAGCATTGATGACGTGTGCCCATTCTTCGTGTGCTTCGGCGCTGCTGCGCATCCATGGGCTGACCGTAAGGTATGCCGCCTCACAGGAGCAATCCAGCCCTGCTTTAGTGGGGGTTGAGTTTGACATCAGACGTGGAGAGACCGTTGGGATATTGGGGGAATCAGGATCTGGGAAGAGCACGCTCGCTCTTTCAATCCTCGGGTTGCTGCCAGTATCGACAAACATCACAGGTTCAATGCTCTTCGAGAACAAAGACTTGTTGCAGTTCGACGAGTCAGCGTGGGGAACCGTTCGCGGCACTCGGATAGCAATGATCTTTCAAGACCCTGGACTCTCGTTGAGCCCAGTGATGCGCGTGGGCGACCAAATCGCAGAAGTCCTTCGGGCACACCGACCAGGACCAAGGAAAGTTCGCAAGCAACAAGTGGAGGCAATTCTGCGAGATGTCGGGCTCTCCCAAGGAGATCGGATCTATGGGGCGTATCCGCACCAATTGAGCGGGGGAGAGCTGCATCGGGTGGCAATCGCGCAAGCCCTGTCCTGCCGGCCGGATGTGGTGATTGCGGACGAACCCACTCAGTCCCTGGATGCGACGCGGCAAGCGGAAATTTTGGACGTATTGCGGGAAGTCAACCGGAAATTCGGTTGCGCGATCATCTTTATTACACATAATCCGGCACTCCTGGCTGGCTTTGCGGATCGTGTCATCGTGATGTACGCAGGCCGCATTGTTGAGGAAGGCCCCGTCCCACAAGTTTTCCGCCAGCCGCTACACCCATACACCAAGGGGCTCCTGCAGTTAGTACCGGCGTCCCTGCAGGATCCGGACCGAACTCGCGGACAACATCTGCCCGCGCTTCCTGGCAGCTTGTCCCACTCCGATCGCTCCACTCGAGGCTGCATTTTCGAATCGCGCTGCTTCGCAAGAACAGAACTTTGCCAGAGTGAATCTCCACGTGAGGTTGTACCGGAAGAGGGTCGTCGTGTCAGTTGCTTCAACTATGAGAATTGAAGAAACAGCCCGGCATGCACTCAAGCCAGCACTTGCTAAAGCGGCCGGGTTGAGCAAGAGGTACGTGCAACGTGCACCGTTCTCCTATAAGAGCTTCGTGATAGATGCGCTGGTTGATGTCGAGTTCGACATTGCCCCGGCCAGTCTGACTGCTCTGGTCGGCGAGTCGGGCTCTGGAAAGTCGACGCTGGCCCGTTGTTTGGCAATGCTGGAGAAGGCAGATCGCGGCGAGATCTGGTTTGAGGGGAAGGAGGTATCGCGCTCGAGCGACCGAGAGCTGAAGGCCTTGCGGCCCAAAATCCAAATGGTCTTCCAGGATTCCGCAGGAGCTTTGAATCCCGGGTTTACGGCAGCGCAGATTATTGCGGAACCGCTAGAAGTTCAGCGGCGAGAAAGCGGTGCGAGGCTGCATTCGCGGGCTTGCGAATTGATGGAAGAGGTCGGGCTGTCTCCGAACTGGGCAGACCGTCGTCCGTTGGAATTCAGTGGCGGACAGCGGCAGCGGCTGGCGATCGCCCGTGCGATTGCGCTGAAACCAGCTTTCTTGATTCTGGATGAATCTGTCTCGGGGTTGGACCTCTCGACGCAAGCCCAAATATTGAACCTTCTTCTGGACCTTCAGAAGGCCCACTCCCTGACATACCTGCTGATTTCGCATGATCTCGGCCTGGTTGGGCAGATCGCTGATTTTGTTGCGGTGATGCAACAAGGCAAAATCGTCGAGCAGGGGCCGCGGCGGGAGGTTTTTGCCAATCCCCGGCATCATCACACTCGTGAGTTGCTGGCTTCGGTTCGTCTGTTGCGGTCCAATTTCCGCACCGCACAGGCGGGAGGCCGGTAGTGAAATACCTGGAAAGGCGCGTCATTCACGGGCTGCTGCTGCTGATCGGGGTGTCCATTCTCTGCTTTGCCTTGAGTGCCGCGGCTCCGGGCAACTTCTTCGACGAAATGAAGCTCAATCCGCAGATTTCCCCGAGTACGGTTGCCGGGTTGCGTGCCCGTTACGGATTTGACCAGCCCCTGGTGTGGCGATATGGCCACTGGGTCGAGTCGGTTCTCCGCGGAGAATGGGGTTATTCGTTCGCGTACAACTGCCCAGTGAGGAGTCTGCTCCTGGTGCGCGCGCGCAACACTCTGATCTTGACTGGGCTGGCCACTTTGTTGGCATGGCTGATCGCTGTCCCACTCGGAGTTTGGACCGCCAACCGGCGCGGCCGATGGGACGACCGCCTTAGCATGGCAAGTACGTCTCTGCTTCTTTCCGTGCCGGAACTCGTCATTGCCCTGGTCCTTCTTTACTGGGCGGTCCGCATCCATACCCTGCCGGTGGGAGGCATGGCCTCCGTGGACTTCGGCGGCCTTGGAGTACAAGCGAAATTGTTCGACTTGGCCCTGCATCTGGTTGTTCCAGTCACGACCCTTGTGCTTGCCAGCCTGCCGCTTTTGGTGAGGCACATCCGTGCCAGCATGATTGAAGTATTGCAGGCCCCGTTTGTTCAGGCAGCACGTGCACATGGCATCGGAGGCGCGAGGCTCCTATTCCGCTATGCGCTGCCGGCCGCCGCAAACCCCTTGAGTTCTTTGTTGGGGTTATCGGTTGGTGCGCTTCTGAGTGGCTCGCTGCTGGTAGAGGTGATTACAGGCTGGCCCGGCTTGGGACCGCTCTTGCTCGATGCTGCCCTGGCCCGCGACATCTATGTTGTGGTCGGGGCGGTCATGGCGTCCACACTTTTCATGATTTTTGGGGGTATCCTCGCGGACATTTTGCTAGTGGCCGTGGACCCGCGGGTCAGGCTCGGTAAGGTATGAGGAAGAAACAGAAGATCGTTGCCGCGCTGATGCTCCTGGTGGCGTTGCACCTGGCGATACTCCTGGCGGGCTTTATTGCACCTTATAACCCGGCGACTCAGAACCGGGATTTCCCGTTCGTCCCTCCCACCCGATTTCATTTTGCGGATGCGCGCGGACATTTCCACCTTCGTCCTTTCATCTACCAATGGACAGTTCGCCCCGAGGGCTTCAATGAATACGAGGAAGCTCGCGGCAGAGAGTACCCTGTGCAATTTTTTGTTCGTGGCCCCGAATACACCATTGCAGGCCTGGTGCGATCCGATGTTCATCTCTTTGGAGTGGAGGGTCCCGCGCGGATTTTCTTGGCGGGCAGTGACGGCTTCGGACGCGACCAGTTCTCGAGAATCATGTATGGCGGACAAATCTCCCTCGCTGCAGGTCTCCTAGCCACTGGAATCTCGTTGTTCCTGGGGTTGCTGGTCGGTTGCATCTCGGGATTCTATGGAAGCTGGATTGACGAATCTGCTATGCGCCTGGTGGAACTGTTCCTGGTTTTGCCGTGGCTCTATCTGCTGCTGGCTGTGCGCTCATTCTTGCCGTTGCACATCAGCCCGACGCAGACGTTCTTTCTGTTGGTGGCGGTGATTGGAACGATCGGCTGGGCGCGCCCTGCGCGGCTGGTTCGAGGCATTGTCCTCAGTGCGAAGGGTCGAAAATATGTAACTGCCAGCCGGGGCTTCGGGGCAACAGACTCTTACATTCTCCGCCGCCACGTTCTACCCCACACATACGGCGTCCTGCTCACCCAGGCCGCACTGCTTGTGCCCCAATACATAGTGGCGGAGGTCACGCTGTCATTTCTTGGGTTGGGAGTAAGCGAGCCCGTGTCCAGCTGGGGGAACTTGCTGGCGAACCTGCAGCAATATAACGTGCTGGCTTCCTACTGGTGGATGTTTGCACCGGCCTTGGCGCTGGTAATTATCTCTCTTGGTTACCTCAAGGTAGCGAATGCGATTCATGAACGGTTACAATCTGACTCAATCTGAAAGTTGAGCCGCCGGGTATCTCTATGCATCGTTGGGGTTGTTTTGCCACCCTTCTGCTGGCCTGCGGCCATGCTTGTTTCGCTTCCTCTGCTCCCCAGCCGCCCCAACATGGCGAAGATCTGCTAGTGACGGACAACCAGATCGGTCGTTATGGTGGCACGCTGGTGTTGGCACAACGGAGTGAGCCCAAGACGCTGAATCCGGTCACAGCAGCGGATGCGCCTTCGCGTGAAGTCATCGGCCGGCTGACAGCGGATCTGATTCACATCAACCGGTGGACTCAGAATACGGAGCCGGCATTGGCCAAAGCTTGGAGTGTGTCCAACGATGGCCGTGTATTCACCGTCAAGCTGCGTCATGGTCTGCGATTCTCAGATGGTCAACCTTTTGACGCCGACGATGTGGTCTTCTCCTTTCAGGTTTACCTCGACGAGAACGTCCATTCCCCGCAGCGCGACTTGCTGGTTGTGGGCGGAAAGCCGATCAAGGTGCAGAAGATTGATCAATACAGCGTGCGTTTCACGCTGGCGCAACCGTATGCGGCCGCCGAGCGAATCTTCGACAGCTTGGCCATGATGCCGCGGCACCTCCTGGAAAGGCCCTACAAAGCAGGCCAGTTTGCTCAGGCGTTGACCTTGAACACCCCGCCCGCCGAGATTGCAGGCATGGGACCCTTCCGGGTAAAGCAGTACATTCCCGGCCAGAGAATCGTCCTGGAGCGGAACCCCTTCTACTGGAAGGCTGACCGGAGCAAGAATCGCCTTCCCTACCTCGACGAGTTGGTGTTTCTGTTTGTGGGGAACGAAGATGCGCAGGCCATTCGTTTCCAGGCTGGTGAGACCGACATCATCAGCCGCCTCAGCGCTGAAAACTACGCGCTGCTTTCCAAAGATGTGGCGACTCGTGGGACGGACTTCTTTGACCTGGGGCCAAGCCTCGAGTACGACTTCCTAGTATTCAATCTCAACGATCTCAGGTCGAAGAACCTCGACAGCATCGCAGCCAAACAGGCGTGGTTTCAGGCTGTGAAATTTCGTCAGGCAGTATCCTCCGCCATTGACCGCGACTCCATCGTGAAGCTGGTCTACACCGGACATGGAGCCGCGCTCTGGGGCAATGTGAGTCCGTCAAACAAGTTGTGGACTGACCAAATGCTGCCCCACACTCCGTACTCTCTTGACCGGGCCCGCGAACTGCTTAAATCTGAAGGGTTTTCCTGGCGCAGTGACGGACAGCTGATCGATCGGCAGGGCGTCGCTGTGGAGTTTTCAGTCATCACCAGCACGTCGAATGCTCAGCGCATGAAGATGGCGACCCTGATTCAGGACGACCTGGGCAAACTTGGGATGAACGTGCACGTGGTTCCGTTGGAGTTCCGGGCGCTCCTTGACCGGGTCTTTCAGACCTATGATTACGAGGCCAGCATTATGGCGCTGGGCGGCGGCGATGCTGATCCAAACCCGGAGATGAATGTATGGCTGTCCAATGGAGGCACGCATCTCTGGCGCCTGGGCGAAGCCAGACCTGCGACCGACTGGGAGGCGCTGATCGATCAGCTCATGCAGAAGCAGATGGTACAGCTCAAGTATAAAGAGCGCAAACACCTCTATGACCAGGCGCAGGAGATCATCGCGGCCAATGTTCCGTTCGTCTTTCTGGCTACGCCCAACATTCTGGTAGGCGCCAGGAAGAATCTGGGCAATTTCAAACCGGCGATCCTGGACCCAAATACCTTGTGGAATGTTGAGCAGCTCTATTTCATCCCCGGGAACGGAGCTCGCCCCGGTGAAAAACCGTGAGTCTGGGAAGCGCCGTCCGGCGATTGGCTTGGCCGGACGAGCGGCTGATTCGCGAGTGCTGCAAGGGCAATCAAGATGCTTGGTTTGCTTTAATTGAGAAATACAAAAATCTCATCTTCTCCATTCCCATCAAGTTTGGTCTGACCCGTGACGAAGCCGCCGATATTTTCCAGGCAGTGTGCGTCGAATTGCTCGCAGGATTGCCCAAGCTGCGTGAGCCGAAAGCTCTGCCCAAATGGCTGATGCAGACCAGCTATCACCAATGCCTGCGCTGGAAAAAAGATCGTTTGGATCTTCTCGGCGATGCCCAGGATATGGAGGAGAGACTGGAAGGCAGTCCTGAAGAATTGCCGGAGAAGGTGTTCTATCAGATCCAGCGCGAACAGGGTGTGCGGGAAGCGATTTCTGCCCTTCCGCCGCGATGCAACCAGATGGTCACTATGCTGTTTTTTGAGGATCCGCCCCGTCCCTATGAGGAGGTGGCGAAGGAACTTCAGCTGGCCACCGGTTCTGTCGGCTTTATCCGGGGAAGATGCCTGAAGAAACTACGCCAGTTGCTGGAAGAGAAAGGCTTCAAGTGAGCGCGCCGCGTCGTCCACCCGACAAGCCACTGGCTCTAGAAAAGCTCTTGGCTCTCGATGACGAGGCCCGGCGAGCAGCGTTCCTGTCGCGCAATCGTTCCCTGCTTCGCTCCGCGGTCGTCACCGAACTCACCGACCGGGTCCGAGAGCAAGTCCGGGTGGACGTTCAGCAGGCGCTCCGCATGGCCGACGCCGCCCTGAGCATTGCCCACAAACTCGACGATAAGCCAGCCCTGGCGCGGGCCATGCGCGCCAAGGCAAATGCTCTTTACGCAAAGGGGGAGCACGCCTCCGCAGTGGATCTTCATGAGCAGGCTGTCGCTCTCTTCGACGCTGCCGGGGACACCCATGAAGCGGCGCGTACGCTGAGTGGATCGATCCAGCCGATGCTCCTCATGGGTGAGTACAACCGTGCTTTCGCCGCAGGGGAACGTGCGCGGAAGATCTTCGCGGATGAAGGAAACACATGGCGGCTGGCTCGCCTGGACATCAACATCGGCAACATTTACTACCGGCAAGACCGCTTTGGGGACGCCCTGGCTTGCTACGAGCGCGCGTATCAGGGGCTGCCTGCGCAGCAGGATCCAGAAGGAATTGCGGCAGTCCTCAGCAACATCGCCACCTGCTACATCAGCCTGCATAGATTTTCGATGGCCCTGGACTCCTACCAGAAAGCCCGCCAGTTCTGTGCAGAGCATGGAATGACCACACTGGTCACGCAGGCAGACTACAACATTGCTTATCTTCACTACCAGCGAGGTGAGTATAGCCGGGCCATTGAAATGCTTCGAGCTACGCGCCTGAATGCCAAGAGGACGGGCGATGCCTACCACTACGCCCTGTGCAACCTGGATCTGGCTGAGCTCTATCTGGAGTTGAACCTCAGCTCGGAGGCGGGGGAACTTGCCCAACAGGGCCATGAAGGCTTTCGTAAGCTGGGCATGGGATATGAAAGCGCCAAGTGCCTCGCCTTTTCGGCGATGGCGGCAAGCCAGCAGGGGCACGGCTTTGAAGGGCTCAAGCTCTTTTCGCAGGCCCGGGAAATGTTCCTTAAGGAGAAAAACCAGGTCTGGCCGTCTCTCATCGATCTGTACCGGGCCTTGGTATTTTTCAATGAGGGCCGGCTATTCGAGGCACGGCGCCACTGCAGCGAGGCACTGGAGTCGTTTTGCGCTCTGAACCTGGCGAGCAAGGCTGTGCTGGCCCAGCTCTTGCTGACACGAATCGCCCTGCGGACGGATAACGCCGACCAGGCCTTCGAACACGTCAACGCCGCGCTCCTGGCAGTTCCGGAACTCGACTCCCCCGTCTTGACTTATCAGGCGCACCTGCTGCTGGGGAATGTCTACTCGGTAAGAGGAGATCGCGAGCAATCCTACGCCTCGTATCAGAATGCGCGTGACGCCCTGGAGAAGCTTCGCGGCAACCTGCGGGGAGAAGAGCTGAAAATTGCCTTCATCAAGAACCGCCTGGAAGTGTACGAGAACCTGGTTGAACTCTGTCTCGCTCGCCCGGAGGATCGGGCCGCATCCGAGGAGGCATTCACCTACATTGAGCAGGCCAAGTCTCGCAGCTTGATGGACCTGTTCGTCAGCCCAGCACCGGCGCTCGCCGAAAATGTTCCCGGCCAGAGCGAACTGGTGAGTTCAATCCGGAACTTGCGGGAGGAACTGAACTGGTACTACAACCTGATCGAACGGGAACAGCTTCAACCGGAGCGGCACTCTCAGGGACGGATCGCAACTCTTCAAAAACAAGCGCGGCAGCGCGAAAAAGAGCTGGTCCGCGTCCTGCAGGAGGCGACCCCTACCGACGCGACCCAGGCCGGATTGCAGATGCCCAGCCACCTTCCCATGGCCAGCATCCGCGCCACGATTCCCGCGGACACTCTGCTGGTAGAGTACTTCCGCGTCCGCGACCGCATCCTGGTCTGCCTGCTCGGACCACAAACCCTGGAGATTCTTCCCGTCACGCTGGAAACCAGAGTGGCCAATGTACTGCGTCTGCTGCAGTTTCAGCTTTCTAAGTTTCATCTGAATCCGCAATACCTCGAGACCTTCCACGATTCTCTGGCCCAGGCGGCACAGGCACACCTGAGGGAACTCTATAGCGAACTCATTGCGCCCGTTGCCCCCCAGCTGAAGGCCAGTCATTTAGTTTTCGTGCCCCACGGCTTGCTTCATTATGTTCCGTTCCATGCGCTCTACGACGGTTCCCAACACTTGATTGACCGCTATACGCTCTCTTATTCACCCAGCGCCAGCATCTTTGCGCTTTGCCAGACGAGAACCACGAATTCCACCGGAACCTCGCTGATCCTTGGCATCCCGGACCCCCAGGCCCCGGCAATTCTGGATGAGGTCCAGGCGCTCAACAATGTTCTCGACCGGTCGGAGTTGTTCGTCGGTCCGGATGCCAGTGAACAAATCTTGCGCAGCAAAGGGCCAACCAGCCGTGTCATTCACATCGCCACGCACGGCCGCTTTCGCCAGGACAATCCGATGTTCTCGGCCATTCGGCTCGGAGATTCTTTCCTCAGTCTGTTTGATCTCTACCAACTCAAACTGCCGGTCGAGTTAATCACCTTGAGCGGATGCTCCACCGGTCTCAATGTGGTGGCGGCAGGCGATGAGCTAATTGGCCTTGCGCGCGGACTGCTTCATGCCGGGGCGCAATCCTTGGTACTCAGTCTCTGGGATGTACACGACAAAAGCACGGCTGAGTTCATGGCTGTTTTCTACAGGCTGCTGCAAGAGGGGAAAACCAATGCTATCGCACTGAAGCAAGCCATGATAGAGCTGCGATCCCGTTATCCCCATTGTTATCAGTGGGCTCCATTCGTCCTCGTGGGGAAGATCTAAGCCTCGAAATTTTTCCTCTCTGCCCTATATTTTTCGCCGGGGTTCCTGCCCTTATTCCACGAGGATTAGAAAATGCTGGAGTGACCGCTGTCAGGTTCTGGTTCGCTCCCAGGCGGGGTAACTGTGAAGCATTTCAGCGACATGCAGTGGATAGATTTTGTGCGAACCCCGAAGTTACCGAGAACACGAATGGCAATGCAACAACACATCGATAGTGGTTGCAGGAAATGCTCAGACA
This sequence comes from Terriglobia bacterium, assembly GCA_020073105.1. Taxonomy (GTDB): domain Bacteria; phylum Acidobacteriota; class Terriglobia; order Terriglobales; family Acidobacteriaceae; genus JAIQFW01. Next base: position 17,427 of record JAIQFW010000010.1, on the reverse strand, counting down.
CGCTGCGGACCTGGCAGGGGGTGCTTTCCATCGCGGACGCTGAAGCTACTTTCGCGCCGCCCGACGACGCAGTTCACGTCGTCAGGAGCCAGTTTGCCGCCATTGGCCCGATAGTCAGCCGGGGCGTCCGCCTGGTCTTTGATTCCATGCTTCAGCCAGTAACGGCGGGAATCCGGGGTTCGGTCACGGCCCGACAGTTCCTGTTTGAAACCAATGACTATTACATCGATCTTCGCCTCGAACCGCGGGCCGAGCCAACTCGTGCCCACCTGGTTGGGCAGGTCCTGAACCGGGCAGGGACCGACCGCGTGGCACAAGGAGTAGCAGTTCGCTTACAGGAGGGAAGGCTGCCTGTGGCCCAGACTTCCACGAACGAGTTCGGTGAGTTTCAGTTCGAGTTTGAGGCTGCCGGCGGCCTTTGCCTTTCGATCAGCCGCGATGAAGTCAACGAAGTTGTCCTCCCCCTCTATGGTGTTCAGGCTAAGCCGTTGATACGCAAAGACTTGGACTAGGCGACCGCTTCTTGGCCAGTGCCCTGAAGGTAATCGCATGCGAATTACCGGTGTAAGTGTTGCGAATCTCAACTTTTTCGTAGACTCGACCGAAGCAAAGACACACCTGCACGGCCGGGTTAGAGGGGAACCAATGGAAACCAATCGATCTGCGACCGGCAATCCGGTACATCATTTCCGGACCTTCCGCGTCTGCTTCGTTCTGCTGCTGCTCCTGTGTTTTGGGGCTCACAGCGTAATCGCACAGAGCTCGACTGCGGCCGGACAAACGCGGCTGGTCGTGAGAGACAGCCTCGGCGTGACGGGCATTCTGAACCTCTGCGCCCTGCTCGGCTGCTCCACCGTCGAAGGATTGGGTGATCCTCAGGGGCAGCTCTTCATGATTGAGACTCCGGCGCTGCTCGACCCGGTCACCTCCCAGTTGCTGCTGAATATTTCCGTCCTGGGTCTGGTCACGATTGAGATCGACCAGATTGTCCAAACAGAAGGTGCGACCGCCGGAGCTGCCCCGGCATATCTGACCGACAGGAAGCCGTTCACTTATTACGGAACGACAGTTTGGCACGGCTACGTTTTTCAGCCGGGCAACACGCTCATCCGGACGAACACAACCCACTCCACATTCAGCACCGCCGGGTCCGGAGTGGTCGTCGCGGACATCGATACCGGTGTGGATCCGGCTCACCCCGTCCTGAAAAGCTCTCTGCTCGCCGGGTACGATTTCACTCGTAACCAGAATGGCGGCTCCGAAATGTCGGATGTGAGCCAGTCCACGGTAGCGGTACTGGACGGAACCGCGACCGCACAAGTCAGCCAATCGACGGTTGCGGTCCTGGACCAGTCCACCGTTGCTGTGTTGGACGGAAATCCTCAATACGCGGCCTTCGGCCATGGCACGATGACCGCCGGCATCATTCACCTGGTTGCTCCCCAAGCCAAAATCATGCCGCTCAAATCCTTCCAAGCGGACGGAAGTGGCTATAACTCTGACATCTTGCGCGCGATCTACTACGCGGTTGGGCACGGCGCCAAGGTCATCAACATGAGCTTCAACTACACCAGCTACTCGCAGGAGCTCGCCAATGCCGTGAATTACGCCACCGCAAACGGCGTGATCTGCGTAGCCGCGGCGGGAAACAGCGGCGAGAAGGCCATCGTTTATCCCGCGGCCCTCAAAGGTGTGATCGACGTGGCTTCTACCAGCAACAGCGACATTCCTTCGACCTTCTCCAACTACGGAGCACCGCCGGTATGGCTGGCTGCCCCGGGTGAAGGTGTAATGACCACCTATCCCTTTGGAACCTACGCAGCGGGCTGGGGTACCTCGTTTAGCGCACCCTTGGTTTCCGGCACGACCGCCCTGCTGGTCTCGGCATACAACAGCCAATCTTGCTCGAGTGGATTGCTTGGCTCGCTTCTGGGTTCCCTGTCAAGCTCCAGCTTGGAACCTCAGGCGGCAAATGCGTTGGCGAACGCCCATGAGATTCCGGACCCTGACATGGGAAACGGTCGCCTCGACACCTACCTGGCGACCCAAGCGTGGCGCGCCAGTCTAGGATTGCAGTAGCCCAGGCGAGGACGCTATGGCGAGTTCAGAGCAGGAGAGGTGGGCGGGATCGTCGGATATCACGTCCGTGTTTCGTGTGAAAGAACTTGAGGAGCAGCAGCGAACGCTCCTCAAGTCTGTGATCTGCGCTTTCAATCAACTACTCGACCTGCGCGACCTCAACACCGGAATTCACAGCACCCGGCTGGCGGAATGGGCAGTGCGAGTTGCCAGAAGTCTCGAGATTGGAGAAGAGGACTTCTATCAGCTTGAGGTTGCCGCCCTTCTGCACGATATCGGGAAAATCGGGATCCCCGACGCGATCCTCAAGAAAGAGGGTAAGCTGACTGACGAAGAGCGCGCCTTGATGAACAAGCACCCGGAATACAGCTGGTCGATCCTGCGCTTGTTCCCGGGGTTGGACAAGGCCAGCCTCTATGCCCTTCACCACCACGAGAGATACGATGGACGGGGATATCCCGGCGGGCTGAAAGCGGAAGAGATTCCCATGGGCTCGCGCATTGTGTCGGTGATCGACGCCTATGACGCGATGATCTCACATCGCTGCTATCACAAAGGGCTTCCGCACGAGGAGGCGGTTTGCCGGCTGATCGCAGGCAGCGGCATCCAATTCGATCCTCTTGTGGTCCAAGCCTTCGTGAAGATTGCTGAGCGGGAGTTCGCGGACGTTTTCGCGGCCACCGATAGCAGCCCTGCTGCAGTGATTTGACCGGACTACAGCAGGATTCGACTAAGTTCTTTGGAATGATGGTGGCCAGGGACGGAGTTGAACCGCCGACGCCAGCCTTTTCAGAACGCCCCTTTTGAGTATTTACAACGCTTTACAAGCCGCCGAGGACTGCCGTGGTACGTCGTAAGTCCTGCAAAACGGAAACGCCACCGCGTGCTAGGAAATAGTCGTCACCGCCGACATTGGCGAGCTTCCTCGTTCGGAAAGGGACGGACGTGAAGACGGTGCAGAAGATGCTCCGCCACAGCGACGTGTCTACTACGCTCGGAATTTACGCCCACAGCATGAGCGAGGATCGTCTCGCAGCCCAGGATGAAGTGTTGGCGGCGATGATGACGCCGTCAAACGCGGTGAATTGACAAGCCGCAGTTGTGAAATCACTGGTGACTGATCACCGCCAGATTACTTCCGCATAGCCCGCCAACCGGGAGTACCTGACGGAACTTGGCATCAGCATTCCGCACTTGCCGCGGAAGTGGGCATTCGGCTACTCATAGCGTTCAATCAACCTTTGGATGTCGAAGTTGTCACTCTGCGGGTGCCCGAAGCGTGTCGAGCAAACGAGTCGCGTCCGCAACGCCGCCCTCGTCCTCGTCTTGGGCGAATTTGTCTCGTGCCGTGGCAAGCCAGCTTGCGGCGGATGAGGTTTTCCCCTCTGCCAGATCGATCTCGGCCCACAAGAGAGCGACTCCGGCGACGACATTCACGAGCCCGCTGGCATCCGCCAACGGTAGCGCTTCCCTGATGCGTGCGCGGGCACGATCGTACTCGTGCTCTTCAGTGAAGATGCGTGCAATCGCGAGTAGGGAGATCGCCACACCAGCGTCGTCCCCGCGTAATCGATCCTCCTGGTAGCTCTCAAGGAGGTGCTCGAGCGCCTGTGGTGCACCATACTCTTTCAGAAGGAGTGCCTTTAGATGAAGGAATCGCGAGCGGAGCGCTGGGGGATGTCGATGCTCGACGTTGCCCTGAGTTCTTCGAACGCCTCCCGATCTCGTCCGACAAGTCGGAGCAGGTCTGCTTTCGTATTTCGGAGTTCCGCGATGAGAACCTCCGGGCAGTGGTTCGCCACGGCGAAGTGAACGGCTTGGGAAGCAGCGTCGAGAGCCGCGTCCATCGCGTTTTGCTCACGTCGGAGGTTTGCGAGCTGTCCGAGCAGTCGCGCCTGAGCTTCCCCCCTGTGCTCGTCCAGGTGCGGAATGAGAGCGTCGGCATCCCGCCAACGCCGCTCAGCCTCGTCGAGTTGGTCAAGTTCGACGAGGCAATCGATCTGCTGCGTAATGGCGGAGTGGAGGTTTCGATAGTAATCGTCATCTCCGGCAAGCTCTTGCAGATCAGCCTCGAGTTGCTGATTCTCTGTCAGCCCCGTGCGGTAGTCACCGCGATTCGTCGCGATTGTGACGAGGTGCCCGCGTAGGATAATACGCTGCATTCCTGTCGCGTGCGGCAGCAAGAGATCAATGGTCACCTCGATGTCTTCGAGCCTGCCCTGCTCGCCGTACCAGCTGGACACGGCAACGCAAATCATTATCGCCGTGGACCAATCTTCGAGTCGGATCGCCCAATCCAGAAGCCGGGAACCCATTTCTACCTTCACCGTGCCGTGAGCGGCGAGCGTGAAAAAGGCGCCGCACAGGCGGCGAAAACCTGCGCGGTGATCGGTGCGCCAGTTAGGGAACCATCGCTCTCCGAGGAGCATAAACTCGTGTGCTAGGTAGAGAACATCCGGTTGGGGAAGGACAACCGTCGCCGCCACCGCGTTTTCGATGCCAGCCACGATGACTGCCGGGGTCATGTCGACCATTTCCTTTATGCGTTCTGCAAACTCAGCGCGGTTCTCGAAGCTGGTCGCGGCGACGCCCTTGTTTGTGAACAACCAACTGGCGAACAGCGAGCCTTCCCGGTTCAGCCTGCCTGCGCGCTCCGCCATCCTGTTCTCTTGTTCGAAACGCTCGGTGGCCTCGTGCTCCGTGCGCCCGGCGATGAGGTCGTTCACAAAGCCCAACGTGCCCAGGAGCGGGTGCCCTGCTACCTGCGTTGCGAGGTTCTGGTCTCTGGCCGCGAGCAATGTGTTTGCGAATCTCGGATCCATCCCGTCGCCGTACACAAAGTTTTCAGTGGGCACGGGGCCGAAGGAGTAAGGATATGCGAGTCGCACAAGTTGCGCCCCGGGTACGTCGAGAATCGGAACTTCGTCGAGGAGGACGCGCCATCGGGTAGCTTGTGTTTGCGATCGCTGAACGAGCTCGGCCCAGTGACGGATCAACGTCTCTCCGCCGCTTCCCGCGGCAGCGAGGAGCGTGGCCGGTTCCTCCCAGTGTGCATAGCCATCTAGCCAGCCCAGGGTGAACTCCATTCCGGGGCACCGGGTTGCTGGCGCACCGGGCTGTCTCGGAGCGGCGTTGCTGATGTGCAGTGACCTTGCGCGACTCCGACGGAGATGGACGGCGTTGAAGAAGGCATACTCGTCGTCGCTATCAATGGCGCGCACCGCGGCCATTGCCTCGTCGACGGTCTGGCCCCGGATGACTCCGCGGAGCAAGCACTCGATGCTCTGTGTTGCCGTTGTGGTCATGACGGGGAACGAGAAAGCGATGACGTCTGCCGGCAGTACCGTGCCGTCGTCGACGACCGGTCCTCCGAGTCGCGCGCTTTCACATGTAGAGAGCACGAGGAGTTCGCAGCCATAAGAAGCACACAGCGCGACGATCTGAGCCGTCCGGATATATCCGTCATCGCGCAGGGAAAGGTAATGCTCTCCTTGAAGTTCGTCGTAGTGTCCGTGTCCCGAGACGATCACGATATGCGGCCGGAAGGCGTCGATCTCCACCTCCAAGCGTCGCGCAGATGAATAGAAAAGAAACTCGATGGGGATTTCAGCGGGGATCGTCTCGAGGAGCATGCAGCGCTCCTCGTCTAACCGAAGATTGCTGTCCGTGCCAAAGCTGACGTGCACGATGTTGGTGACGGGATTGCGCCTCTTTCGCTTTGGGACTGGTGAGGGCAACTCGCGCTTCAGGTGACTGCCGCGGTCGCCGATGAGGAAACGGTTGTTGACGCGGAGAAGCTCCCAGGGGAACTGCATGAGGCGGTGCGCTGCCTGCGAGAACTGCACGCGCACCTGCCTTGCATCATCGGGCAGTCTTAACCTTTCCCAGATCGCGGGCGCCGCCACGAGCGCGGCGAGTCGGTCGCCGACATCGCTGAGCAGGATGTCTCCCGGGTCGTGGATCCCGATCGACTTCCATCGCAAGAGCCGTAGATCCTCAAAAAAGCTCGCCGCGAGGTCTGGGTTGACGCTCGTCATGACCTCGCGCCTGCCAGAGCGTATCCGGAACTCGTAGCGTCCCGCAGAGTCGACATCGACGTGAATACGTAGTTCTCGCGGCATGTTCCTCAAAGCAATCGCCTTCCCGTATCCTCCGCGACTACCTCAGGCTCGTGGCCGGGACGAATCGTCGCAATCGGCCAAATTGGCAGTGTACCAGCGAGCAAAATGCAGAGCTCACCTCTGGCCCTGATGCCCGAGTCGTCGGCAATTGGGAAGTTAGTGGCGGTGAGAGACCACAGGTGTGAAATTTTGGGCTGGTCTGCTAAACCACTGAAAGATATGGTGGCCAGGGACGGAGTTGAACCGCCGACGCCAGCCTTTTCAGAACTCGGATTTCCAGTGTTTACAACTACTTCAAGGGTTGCTGTGGGACTGCCAAACACTGGAAAATACGGGGAACACGGATGGATCGTGGGTGATTGCGGTGGGTGATTCCATATGTGCTATGCCGCTCGCGGCCAACAGACGCAGCACCGCCATTCGGCCCGTGGTGATCGCGACAAGGGATCTGGATGGCCTAATGGATGGCAGGAGTGAACTCAAGCGCCACTGTCGCGGGGCCTAAGTTAGCGGCTCTCTCATAACGCGGATAGCGTGAACGGAGCATCACAACGAGTTTCAAGAATGCCTGTGGTTGCCCCTTCTGTACTAGTGTAAGGCGCTCATAGCGTAGCCGCTTTCCCGCAGTACACCCGGCGCTCCAGTCCTGATTAGCACTTCGTCGCATTGCTGCTTCATCTCGATTCCGAAGCCTAGGGATCGCGAAAGGATTCCACCTGTGGCAACCGGGATCTCTTCACGCCCGGCAGACCGGCGCAGGAATGCGATCTGCCGGGCGCAAGAATCTAGGCTGCTGCCTTGCGAGCCTGTTGGACCGACCTCACAAATTTCAGCAAATCGGCGTTGACTTGATCTGCATGCGTGGCGGTGAGACCGTGCGGCAAGCCTGGATAGAACAGTGCCTTGGCTCCCTTGATGAGCGTGGCCGATTTCTTTCCTGAAATATTGATCGGCACGATTTGGTCGTCCTCACCATGCATGATTAGCGTGGGCACGTCGAACTTCTTGAGGTCCTCGTGGAAGTCGGTCTCCGAAAATGCCTTGATGCTGTCATAGACATTCTTGAGTCCGCCCTGCATACTCCACAGCCAGAACTGGTCCAGCATCCCCTGCGAGACGCTCGCACCCGGCCGATTGGCGCCATAGAACATGACGGCGAAGTCTTTCCAGAACTGCGAACGGTCCTTTGCGAGGCTGCTCCGCAATCCGTCGAATACTTCGATCGGGATGCCTTCCGGGTTGGAATCGGACTTCACCAGGATCGGCGGCACCGCAGCGATCAGAACGGCTGCGGCAATCCGCTTTGTGCCGTGCCGTCCGATGTAGCGCGTCACTTCGCCTCCGCCCGTGGAGTGACCCACCAGAGTGACATCCTTGAGATCAAGCGCCTCGATGAGAGCTGCCAGATCGTCAGCGTACCCATTCATGTCGTTCCCGGACCAAGCTTGACTCGAGCGGCCGTGGCCACGCCGGTCGTGTGCGACCACGCGGAATCCATTCTGGGCGAGGAAAAGCATTTGGCCGTCCCATGCGTCGGAATTCAGCGGCCATCCGTGTGAAAAGGTTATGACCGGGCCTTTGCCCCAGTCTTTGTAGTAGATTGTCGTGCCATCTTTCACCGTAATTGTGCTCATATAAAATCTTCTCCTTGAGTGTCGTGCAACAGATGCTTGCAGTTGTTGATTTAGTTAGCGGGTACCAGCACCGGAGCGCCTTTGTCCTTCACGAAGAACACAACGAATTTTGCCGGTTTGGTTTGGCTTGCGTTCCGCCCAACGACGTGGACATCATCCGGGCCTTCATAGAAGGTCTGACCGGGCGTCAGGGTCGTTTCTTTTCCGCCTCTCACCTGCATCACGATCGAGCCTTCGAGCACATAAATAAACCCATGTGCATTGTGGCGATGGATTGGGTCCGAACTGCCCGGCGGATATTCCACGGTGACCATCAGACCTTCTTTGCCAGGAAGGTTTGTCAAATCTTTCGACAGAAGCGGCGTTACCTTAGCCTCCTGTGCTACCAGGGTGCCAGACATGAGACATGCCAGCGCCAGAATTACTTTTGTGAACGTCATAAATTAACCTTTCGTTTGAGCGACGCCATTCAATGCGTCGTGTGTATTGGTCTTGCTAACCGGGCGCCACTCCTGCGACCCTGTGGCGTTACGCGGCGTCAGTCCGAGCATGAGCACGCGGCGGAATTTGTGCTGCGGACTGAGTGAGCCAGGTTTTGAAACGCGTCTCGCCGAGTCGTGCCTTGTTGCCTGGAACCAGGGTTCTCTCGCTGATGTTCGCCCCAGAGTAAAGCGCTTTTGGGTCAGCGATGACTTCGCGGGGATCTTTGAGTGTGGCCAGGCGCCGCCGTACGAGTTCATCCAGGCGAAACTGCTCCGGCCCCCCTATTTCGACAGTGCCATTTACCGGGGGGCCTACGGCGACTCTGCCTACGGCACTCGCGACATCGTCGGCCGCCATCGGCTGGAAAAGCACAGGAGGCAAATGCACCTTGTCGCCAACCATGGAAATATCGGCGAGGCCCTTGAGGAACTCGAAGAACTGCGTCGCATGCACGATCGAGTAGGGGATCGATGAAGCTTTGATCAACTTCTCCTGAGCAATCTTGGCGCGAAAGTAACCGCTTTCGGCCAGCTGGTCAGTTCCCACGACTGACAACGCGACGTGATGTCCCACGCCCGCGGCCGCTTCATAGGTGAGGAGGTTACGAGTCGATGTCTCGAAGAAGTTCAGGACTGCCGCGTCTTCCCACGAGGGAGAGTTTGATACGTCAACGACCACCGAGGCACCTTTCAGCACTTCAGCCAGACCCTCGCCCGTCAGAGTGTTGACGCCCGAATTAGGTGATGCCGCTACCACCTCGTGTCCCTGCTCACGCAGCTTGTTGACAAGCTTTGATCCAATGAGTCCCGTACCGCCGATCACTACAATGTTCATGATTGTCTCCTTCCTTCTTGACCCAGGCATTGTTCGAAGCCATCGGTCTCGTGTACTTGCTAAGACAGAACTGAGTGAACTTTTGTGACACCATGCCTCGTTCGCTCTGGATGAAAGCGCGCCGGATCATTCAGCGATTTTCACGAACCCCGACTGATGAAGGTCGAGCAACCGGATGTTCCAGTGGCTGGTTGCGGTATTGACCGAAGGCAAACTACATGGCAAGACTTTTTTCGATACGCCGGTCCGGAATCAGCCAGATCAGCGCCGCAATCACGAAAATCGCCTGGGCGATCCACGAGGAACGAAGGGTAGCAATGATCGCTACGATATACAGCACCGGCGATAGTTTGCCCTTCCAATCGCGCCCGACAGCCTTCTTGAGGATCGAATCCTGACCTTGCTCTCGGATGATCGTCTGCTGGAGCACCAAATATGCAATCGCCGCCATCAGCAGCACCACTCCGTAGAGCGCGGTGGGCACCGCGGTGAAATGGTTTTCCCCCATCCACCCTGTGGTGAAGGGAAATAACGAGAGCCAGAACAACAAATGCAGATTGGCCCAGAGCATTGCACCTGTCACCGCGGTGCAGGTATGCAGCATGTGATGGTGGTTGTTCCAGTAGATGCCGACATAAACGAAACTCAAGACGTAGCTGAGAAACGTCGGCACCAGCGGCACCAAGTCTGCCAGACGGTCTCCATGCGGCACCTTCATCTCCAACACCATGATCGTGATGATGATCGCGATCACGCCGTCGCTAAACGCCTCCAACCGGCCGGTGGTCATTTGTTTTCAGCCGGCCCGCCAGATTCCGGAACGGCGCCAGGATCGTCAAAGCCGGCAGCGAAATGGCTGTTATCGCAGAACGGCTTATTGCGCGATTGGCCGCAGCGGCACAGCGCCATCCTCACGTCCTCAAACGCCGAACTGCCATCCGCCGACCGCAGGTGGACGAGCCCGCGCACATACAAGGGTCCTCCGGGAGTCGGCACGATGGTGGTGGGCAGCTCCGGAGCCTCAGATGGGCCACCATCGCGCCGCTTAAAGTGCAGTGCCCCGCTCGGGCACTTCGCGATCACATTGGCGATTTCGGCAACGCTGGCTGCGGAGGGCATGATCCACGGGCGGCGTCCGCTATCGAACACAGCCGGCAGCCCGCGTATGCACTCGGCCGCGTGGATACAGCGGCGCACATCGTAACTAATGTCGATGTCATCATCGGCATAGTGACGTATCTTGTCGCTCGTCTCCATTGCGCTATTGGCCCTCCAGCCGTCCGATTTCGCCTTCCACGATTACGCGGTAGGTTTTGATCGGCTCTGTCGCCGGGCCTCGCAGCACCGCACCTGTGCACACGTTGAATTGAGCACCGTGCCATGGGCACGTCAGCGTTGATCCGTCGAGTCTGCCTTCGCTCAATGGACCTCCCCGATGAGTGCATTTAGCCTGCGTTGCACAGAAACTGCCCGCGACATTAAACACGGCTGCGTCGCCGACTAATAGAGCCGAACCTGGCGGCACCGCGTCGATACGAAATTGGTTGTCTTGGAGGACCCCGGATTTCGTAGAAGAATCTGCAACGTTTGCCTGTGTATTGGTCTGCACAATTGTCCTTTCAGTTCCTGGTTGAGGTGTTCGACACCTCAATTTGTATTGTAAAGGGTGGTGACAACTCATCCCATCTTGTAATGTGACTTAGCGGCACGTGTTAACGGGCGATGACACAAAGCGGACTCACAACTTGTCATTGCTTATGACAGGGCAACCTCACCAAATGTGACAAAGAGAGGTATGCGACAAAGATTCGACCAGCCAACTGTCACAAATCGGGGCCGTGCTTGGTCTCTAATACATCAGCTGCGATGGATCATTGCTATGAATAACTTCGATGCGACATCGCTCATCGCCATGGAGACCGAATCCAAGACTTCTCAGGCCGGCGTGCAAACGGGTGCTTCGCCGGCTGGAATTATCACTTCCCTGGAGAGCCTGCGGCAGCATCTGCAATGGGCGATTGAGTTGGAGCACTCGACCATCCCTCCGTATCTCTGTGCACTGTACTCGATTGATCCAGGCCGCAATTTGGAAGCCGTCGAAGTGATAAGCAGCGTTCTTGTTGAGGAGATGCTGCATCTAACGCTTGCGGCTAATCTCCTGAATGCTGTGGGTGGACGGCCAAGACTAGACATCCCACAAATGCTGCCAGGTTATCCCCGCCCGCTCCCCCATAGCGACCGCTCCTTCGAGATCTCCTTGTTCCGTTTCAGCCCTGAGGCGATCGAGGCCTTCCTAAAGATCGAGCAGCCATCGCGAACGAGCGGTCCACCGGAGGACAACAACTACGAGACAATTGGCCAGTTTTATCAGGCGATCGAGCAAGGATTTCGCGAGCTTTCCGCGACCCTCGGCGAACCGAATGTCTTCTGCGGCAACCCGACCCGACAGGTCACCGACCAGCACTTCTACAGCGGCGGCGGGCGCATCATCGCGGTCGGCAACCTTGCCACTGCACTCCATGCGCTGGAGGAAATCGTGGAACAAGGGGAGGGTGCGGGCCACGCCCAGGTTTGGGATGGAGACAGCGACGTGTTTCATCCCGAGCGTGACCAGGTCGCCCACTATTATCGCTTCCAGGAACTCAAGCTTGGGCGACGTTATCGCCGCGGAGATACGCCACGAACCGGGCCCACCGGTGATCCGATCTCGAGTGACTGGGATGCTGTCCGGCCCATGCGTACCAACCCGCGAACCGCTGACCATGTTGTGGGCAGCCCGATTCGCCTTGCCCAAGAAGAGTTCAACCATTCTTATTGCGCGCTTTTGCAACGTCTCGAGGAGGCGTTTAACGGCGCCCCACAGATGCTCGGAGCCGCGATCGGAGCAATGTACTCCTTGAAGGCTCAGGCTCAAGCACTAATGCAAATGCCAACCGAAGACGGACTCGCGACTGCGGGCCCGACTTTCGAATATGTTGCCCCCGAGTGTCGCGTGAGCAGGCCGTAATCCACTGGGGAGGCGCGCCGGGTAAACGAACTATCGAGAGGGGAAATAACAATGTCGATCAACATAAGTAACGACAAGAACATTCCGACTGATGCAGAGGCTTGTTACGAGACAGTTGCTAGTCAGGAGGAGATATATCTAGAGGAGACAGAAGAAGAACTACGCGCGATATTAATCTTCGACGACCCATCTCCATCACCAAGAGAGGTAGAGAAAGCGATGTGCGACGCAAACAACGATCCTCGCATAGCTGCGGGTCTCGATGAACAACTAAACCACGCCGCCGAAGAACTGATCACCGGCGATTCGGATGACCCTCCCCTGAGCGAAGATGCGGTCGTAGAGATGCTGAGAATGGCTTTGAATGCTCGGGGCCTCGGTCATTCTAGCGACGCTTGATCCGCAGCGCGGCGATTTTTGAGGTTAGAGTTGTCGGACGCATGTCCAGGATCTCGGCGGCGCCGCCGGGACCGTAAATCTTGCCGCCGCTCCTTTCGAGCGCTTTCACGATGCTCGTGCGTTCGAGTTCAAGGAGTTGCGCACGCGTTGAAACGGGGGTCGTCGGCTTAGGCCCGGCAGCTACTGTATCGGTTGATTCTTGGAGAGTGAAGTGAAGGGGGCCGCTTCGTGCCAGGATCACAGCCCTCTCGATGACATTTTGCAGCTCACGGATATTGCCCGGCCAGTCGTAGCGCTTGAGATCCTCCACGTTGTTCGGCGTCAGCAGAGGGACGGGACAGTGGATCCGTTTTGCAGCTTGCGCGAGGAAACTGGCAGCGAGAATTGGAATGTCTTCTAGGCGATCCCGAAGCGGCGGAACCTTAAGCGGGAAGACGCCCAGACGAAAATAGAGGTCACGCCGAAACCGGCCCGCGTCCACTTCTTGCTCCAGGTTGCGGTTGGTTGCGGCAATCACCCTGACGCTAACCTGGCGCGTATGGTCTTCTCCGACCCGTTCAAATTCCCCTTCCTGCAACACGCGGAGCAGTTTGGACTGTAATTCGAGGGGAATTTCGGCGACCTCATCCAGAAATAGCGTGCCTCCGTCTGCTAGCTGAAACCGGCCAACGCGGTCCCGGACCGCGCCTGTGAAGGAACCTTTCGCATGTCCGAAGAATTCACTTTCGAACAGGTCGCGTGGGATGGATGCGCAGTTGACCTTGACCAGGGCTCGGCGGGCACGGCCGCTGCGATCGTGGAGAGCCCTTGCGATCAACTCCTTTCCGGTGCCTGATTCGCCGAGGATAAGCACGCTGGCCTCAGTCGAAGCGACGAGCTCGATCTGCGACAGAATCGTCTTCAAAGCAGGACTGTGGCCTAGCAAGCCCCCGACATTTTCATTTACCTCAGCCCTAAGGTAGTCATTTTCCTGTTTCAGCTGTCGGTGCAGCGCATGGATCTTCTCGAAGGCCCGGGCATTGGCGATGGATACAGCGGCCTGATCGGCGAATAACCGAAGCCATCGGAAGTGTTCCTCAAGAAATGGCTCGCGCCCGAATGCCCCGAGAACGCCGAGGATTTCTTCCCGAAACGTCAAGGGATGGCCGGCAAAGCCGTGGATCCCCTCGTCACGTATCCATTTCGGATGCGCGGTTAATTCCGGACGCAGAACAGCGTCTTCGATCAGAAATGACTTTCCGGTGGAACCGACTTGGCCTATCTTTCGCACACCCAGTGGGATCCGACGGAACGCGCCCTCGGTCCCGGTCCATTCCGTCCCATCCACGCGCGAGCGGCCAGCACTGGCGGCGAGGTGTAAACAGCCAACCCGCGAGGGGCATTCCCCACCCATCGGGCAGGTCGCGCAAATGTCGCCGGGCCCCATCAGCCAGATACGAGCCAGAGCAATGCCAGCCTTCTCGACAAGCCCGTCGACAATCATCTTCAAAACAGAATCAACAGTCCGCGCCTGGCTCACGGCCAGGGAGATCGTCTGCAGGAGCTCCAAGTCCATGCCCTAGGCTATACCCGTTTACGGTCCCCAACAACGGTTCGTCGTTGCGCGGCACTGAACTCGTGGTGTTACGGATCGTTACGTGCCTAAGTTCAACGGCTTGAAGCCGGGTGAGATCGGTATGCGAATTGCTCGTTGGACGTTCATGAGAAAAAGATCAGCAGAAACCGCAGAGGTAGTGAACATGAATTCCACTGATTCCCAAACCGATCTATCCCGCAGCGGCGCGGTCGAGATTTGCGGCACCTTACGGCTGTTACTTGCCGATGTTTTCGTCCTCTACGTGAAGACCAAAAGCTTCCATTGGCATGTGACAGGCAACCATTTCCGTGACTACCACCTTCTGCTGGATGAGCATGCCGAGCAGATTTTTGCGATGACGGACGCTATTGCGGAACGCGCGCGCAAAACCGGAGGCTCAAGCCTCCGGTCCATCAGCGATATCGCGCGGCACCAACGCCTTGAAGACAACAACGATGAAGGTATCGCGCCCAAGGAGATGCTGCAGGAATTACGCGCGGACAACCTGCAACTCATGCGATTCCTCCGGGCCACGCATGAAGTTTGCGATCGCCACGATGATGTCGCTACTGCGGGCCTGATTGAGGGCTGGATTGACCAGACGGAACGTAGAACCTGGTTTTTATACGAAATCGTGAACGGTCTTTGAACATCTAACGGATCAAACCGGGAAACGCCGGACACACAGACGGATGAATTCAGAAAAGGAGGTGTATCATGGCAAGTGCAGGAGAACCTCTACCGCAAGCCGCTTCGTCCCTTTGCTTTGACATGCAAAGCAGTGAACATAACGACGGCCTTGCGGCTTTTTCCATCGTGAGTCCGCGTCTGTTCGGTATCGCCTACCGCATGCTCGGAAGTGCGGCGGAAGCCGAGGATATCGTGCAAGACGTTTGGTTGCTGTGGCAGTCTACCAATCGGAGCGTGGTTGAGAACCCGCCCGCGTTCCTGGCGACGATAACCACACGGCTGTGTATCAATCTCGCCCAGTGCGCCCACTCGCGCCGCGAAACCTATATCGGGACTTGGCTTTCCGAACCAGTGGACACCAGCGTAGATCCCGGATTAGGTGTAGAGCGCGGCGAAGCATTGAGGCTTGCGGTGCTTGTACTGCTTGAAAAACTCTCGCCCACCGAGCGCGCCGCATATATTCTGCGCGAAGCGTTCGATTACGCCTACCGCCAGATCGCGGACATCCTGCAGATGGAGGAAGCAAACACCCGCCAACTCGTCTCCCGTGCCCGTAAGCATATAGCCGATGACCGGCGCACACCTGTCCGCTCAGGCGAGCAGCGGCGCCTTCTAGAGGCCTTTGTCGCGGCCGCGCAGAAGGGAGACATGGCCGCTCTGGAAGGTCTCCTTCGACCGGCAGCCGCCTAGTCCGTCGCTCCGATTCTGGTTTCAAACGCCCCGATACACCTATCCGACAAACGGGTCGAGACTGACGAAACCCTGCTCCCATTGTGCGTCGTAGCGAGCGCCGAGTTTAGCGGCGACAATCCTGCAAAGATCTGCCCTGTTTCTTGAGAGCCGCTATTTTATCGCTCATTTCGGCCAGCACATCGCGGAATATTGTAAGCTCAGGTTTTCCGCTGACGGGCCCGTGACCCGGAATGATGACGGTCTTGCCAGTCAACTTGGCCAGGTCTCCTTTGCGTGGTCGATCCGAATGTCTGCCGGCAAAGACCGGGCAGTGGATTGTCTTGTGACATGGTTTATCGACACGAGAAGTGGGGATCGAGGCAGGTTTCACGAAAGCAGTCCGGTCGGTGCAGGCGGCACATGCCTGCGGTGGGCGGATCCCTCGATCCTGCTACGGACGTATGCTCACAGCCGTATGGACAAACGGATGGAGGCTCAGGCGAAGATGATCGAAGCCATGGGCCTCAACGAGCAAACGGTCCGTCACCTCATGTAGGCGTGGGTGATCGACCGTGGGTGATTTTGCCAGTTTCCTGTCGCCAGATTTCCGCTAAGTTCTTTGGAATGATGGTGGCCAGGGACGGAGTTGAACCGCCGACGCCAGCCTTTTCAGGGCTGCGCTCTACCACCTGAGCTACCTGGCCACGCTTTGGGCGACAACTTGCCCGCCAAGCTCTGATCCGTGCGAGTCGTGGGTTGGCCAAGACTGGACAGAATCCCGGACAGTCAAAACGCTGGGGGCGTTTGGAACAGCCTGATTATAACAACCCAAGCGGATTCGCTCAACGCGAGGAGGAGGAGTCAGCAGTTAAGAGTCAATAGCCACAAGAGTGCCGTTCAGAACCGTGAAGGCGCACCGATTGGAAGCGAACCAATAAGCAATCTCGCGATAGTCCTCCGCCTCGAAGACCGCCAGATCCGCGTCTTTGCCGGGCTCGATCGAGCCCTTGCGATCCTGCAGGCGCAAGGCCCATGCGCCGTTGATGGTGGCCGCCGAGATTGCTTCAGCGGGCGACATCTTCATGTGGGTGCACGCCAGAGACAACACGAACGGCATGCTGGGCGTGGGCGAAGAGCCGGGATTATAGTCGGTGGCGAGAGCAACGGGCACGCCGGCGTCGATCAACCTTCGCGCCGGCGGATACTTCTCCAGGCCAAGGAAGTAATTTGCGCCGGGTACCAGCGTGGCTACGGTGCTTCGATTGGCCAGTTCTCGAATGTCGGCGTCGCTGACATGGTCCATGTGATCGAACGATGCCGGATCAAAACGCAGCAGTGGAGCCAAAGGCGTTTGGCTCAACTGACAGACGTGGGCGCGAACAGCAAGCCCGCGTTCGTTGGCAGTCTGAAAAATTCTCTCCGTGCTCTGCGCGCTGAATGCGCTACGCTCAGTGAAGACGTCCACGAACTGCGCCAGCTTGCGCTTTGCGGCCTGCGGGACCATCTCATTACAGACGAGCTCGACGTACTTTTGTGAGCGTCCGCGAAATTCTGCGGGGACCACGTGAGCACCCAGAAGAGTAGAAACCACCGTGCCCGGCCAGCGTGCCGCCGCCGTGCGGATCGCCTCCAGCGACTTCAACTCGGACTCGACCGATAACCCGTAACCGGACTTGGCTTCGACCGTGGTGGTGCCCAGTTCGGCCATCTCGTGCAGCGCGTCGAGGACTTTCTCGGCCAACAGGCTCTTCCCTGCCCGGCGTACGCCCGCGAGACTGGAGCGTATTCCGCCGCCGGCCGCTGCCGTTGTCGTTTTGTCGGCGGCGGTGGTGTGGGCGGATGCGCGCGGCACGGCGAATGGCGGCGTGCGCGTGGTCTGCGGATTATTAAAATTTGCCGGTATCGTCTTGCTGGCTTTGATTTTGTTGGACC